>NZ_JVPT01000004.1:0-4210 GCF_001055915.1 Corynebacterium sp. 212_CJEI
TCCTGGTCGAAAGTGGTGATGCATTCACCGCCTGAACCTACCGGGTCACTTTTGTCATAAACGCAGTCAGTAACTTGGCTTGACCCGCCGCCGCTGTCATAAACGCAGTCAGTAACTCGGCTCGGCCCACCGCTGCCGCTAGCCGGCCGGCCAACAGTAGAAAACTACTTCTTCACCAGCACAGTGGTGCCAGCTGCTAGAGGTAGGCGCATCACGTAAGCGTCGTCAAGCTGGAGCATATATTCGTCGGCTTCACGGGCAGCGACGGTGTCACGGTCAGTGCGTGACGAGTCAGCGACAGTGCCGTCGAGGAGCGCGCCGGTCAGGACGAGCGCGCCACCGGAGCGAAGCAGCGGCCAGGCCTTTTCCTGGGCGGCGCGGAGGATCGCCGGGGCGACGTCCAAGTAGACCAAGTCGTAGGAGTCGGCGGCCAGTCGATCCATGACCTCCAGTGGCTGCGAGGGCAGGAAGCGCTGTCGGTTGGGGCGGATGCCTGCGGCTCGGAAAGCGGACTTCGCCAGAGACTGGTGCTCGAGCTCCGGGTCGATGCAGGTGAGAACGCCGTCATCGCCGAGACCCGCGGCCAGGTGCAAACCGACGACGCCTGCCGCAGGCGATGCGATGACAGCGGCAGGGTGACCGTCGCGGCGGGCACTGGTCAGAGCCATGAGCGAGGTCAAAGCGGCGCCGGTCATCGTATCGGGGACGGCAACTCCGTATTCGCGAGCGCTCACTCGGGCGCTTTCAAGGGCCTCGGAGACTACGGTCGTGTTGTTGACGTGCTGTGCAATAGCGTCACGTGCGGATAGCGGGGTAGCAGAAGAACTCGTTTCGGACACGCTTTATAGCGTAGGAAAAAACTTCGGGCAGGGTAGCGGGGCGCGCCGGTCAGTGCCGGACTAGGTGGGTAAACAAGCCTCAAACTTGTCTGGACTCTCAAACTATTTTCAGGGTAAGGTCACTACAAACCTAAGGTTGGTAAGGAACACTGAACTTCATGCCCGAACGAGTCAAGTCCGAACGAGTCAGCGGAGGCGCCAGCCGCGAGGACGCCGCGTCCGCTGACGTAACTGAGCAACTGTCCGGCACCGCGGCTTTTGACGCAGGTGTGGGGGAGATGCCGTCGTGGTCGGAGCTGGTTCAGGCCCACGCGGATAGTGTTTATGGGCTCGCATATCGGTTGACTGGTAACCAGCAGGACGCGGAAGACCTGACGCAGGAGACATTCATGCGTGTGTTCCGCTCGCTGAAGTCATACCGTCCCGGCACTTTTGAAGGCTGGCTGCATCGGATTACCACTAACCTGTTTTTGGATATGGTCCGGCATCGGCAGGTCATCCGGATGGAGGCGTTGCCGGAGAACTACGACCGTGTCCCGGGTACGCTGAAGACCCCGGAGCAGGCCGTCGATGACGCGATGCTCGACCCGGATTTGGAAATCGCGCTGGCTGAGCTGCAGCCGGACTATCGCGCGGTGGTTGTCCTCTGTGATGTGGTGGGGCTGACCTACGAGGAAATTGCCAGCACCCTTGGGCTCAAGATGGGCACTGTGCGTTCGCGTATTCACCGGGCACGTTCCAGCTTGCGGGCGACGTTGGAGCGCCTGGAGAAGGAACGACAGGAGCTGCCGGAGTCGGTCACCGCAGGCTAGATTTCCCGCACTCAATCCGCGGGAGCGGCTATTGTGGGGCTAGTTAAATAGGTGCGATTTCTGGAGGTGCTGCAGTCTGTGATTCAGCAGGGCGATGACAAGCGTTTTTTGTCAACGGAGCATCTCGGCACCGAGGCAATTGCCGCTTTTGTTGACGGCGAGTTGTCGGTCGTAGCTGAGCGTCGTGCGCAGGCGCACCTGATGGCATGCCCGGAATGTCGCCGGGAGGTCGCGAAGCAGCGGCAGGCGGCCAAGCGTCTGCGTGATAGCGCGCCCTTGCACATTCCAGCTGAGCTGCGCGCTCGTATTGCTGATTTCGCAGGCAGTTGCGAGGACTCAGAGTCCCATCGGTCGGCGCGGCATCTCGCGCACCGTCCGCCGGAGTCGCTGAGCGCTGCGTTGGAGCAGATCGTTCGTGGTTTTCGTAAAGGTGGTAGTCACTAGTGGGCAAACATCGCTCTTTCGATGATTCCGCGTTTGCCCCGGACTCCGATCGTGCCGCCGCAACTGGCGGGTTACAGCGTGCTCCAGGGCAGAAGCTTGACGACGACACCAGTGCCACCGCCCAAGAGTATTCGCCGTGGCAGGATTCGTCGTCACGCATGACGACGGGGCGTCCAGCCCGCAAACCCGAAGCGAAAAAGAAGCCTCGCCCGAAGACGGCTCCCCGCGTCAGCGCGCGGGAAGTGATTTTTGGCCGCGAGGTGCCGTGGCGTGTGATTGCGGCGTCGTCGGCCGTGGTGCTGCTCATTGGCGGTGTTGGTGGCTTTGTTGGCGGTTGGGCTGGCAAGACTTTCCGCTCGGACTACCAGCGTGTGGAGCTGCAGCAGATCGAGGGGCGGCCGGGCAACGGTGATTTGACTGAGATCGGCAAGGTGGCGGAGGCTCTTCGTCCCGCGGTGGTGTCGATTGCGGTCAGTGCCGGTGAGGTCTCGGGCGTGGGCTCGGGGTTTGTCATTGATGGTGACGGTCATATTTTGACCAATAACCACGTCGTTTCGGCGGTGGCGGATCGGCAGGATATGCAGGTCTCCGTAACGTTTTGGGACGGCGGAAAGCTGAAAGAGGTGCCGGCCAAGATTATTGGCCGTGACCCGAAGACCGACCTCGCTGTAATTAAGGTCGAAGATGTTGCGGGGCTGACTGTGGCGCAACTTGGTGATTCCAACGCGGTTGCGGTCGGTGACACCGTGATTGCGATGGGCTCGCCGCAGGGGCTCGGCGGCACGGTGACCTCGGGAATTGTCTCCGCGCTTAATCGGCCGGTGCGCCTGGCCGCTGAAGGGACTGACACGGACGGCTACGCCGATGCGATTCAGACCGATGCCTCCATCAACCCGGGTAACTCCGGTGGTCCGCTGGTGGATATCCGCGGTGCCATTATCGGTATTAATACGGTGATTTTCAGTAGCTCGGGTGGCTCACAGGGGTTGGGCTTTGCGATTCCAATCAATTCAGCCGTTGCCATCGCTGAGCAGCTCATTGCCGGTGAGCAGCCGGTTCATCCTGGGATTGGCGTGACAGTGCGCACGGTTTCCAATGGCGCACTGACTGGTGCCGAGATTGCCAGCATCCTGCCGGGAGGTGTTGCCGACCGGGAAGGCCTGCAGGAAGGCGACGTGATTACGGCTGTGGGAGACCGCGCGGTATCGTCCGCAGATGAGCTCACGGTGGCGCTGTGGACTGTTGGCGCTGGTAATGAGGCGGTATTGAAGATCGTTCGTCACGGAGCCGAGCTGGAGGCGAAGATCACGCCGGAGTAGGGGGCGCTGGTTTCGGCCGGTTTCGGCTGGTTTCTGCGGACTTAGCAGATTTGGTGGATTTGGCCACGCAATGCTGCATGCGAGGTGCACTGTAACTAAGGTGGTATAACGTGTTTTCTAATGTTGGCTGGGGCGAGATTCTTGTCCTCTTTATCCTCGGACTAATTCTCATCGGACCTGAGCGGTTGCCGAAGGTAATTGAGGACGTCCGCGCATTGCTTCTGGCTGCGCGCACCGCAATCAATGACGCACGCGATAACCTCTCGGACGAGTTCGGTGAAGACTTCGATGATCTTCGCAAGCCGCTGCAGGAGCTCAACGATCTCCGTCGTCTCAACCCGAAGACCGCCATCACCAGGACGCTTTTCGACGGCGATGACACCTACCTGGACATGCTCTCCGGTAAGCCCGCAGCGGGTGGTGGCGGAACTGGTGCAGCCGGAGCTGCAGGAGCGGCAGGAGCGGCTGGGGCTGCGGGTCAGCAGTACCAGCAGTCCAATACGAGCCAGCCAGTGCAGCCGGCTCCGACGCAGCAGCCAGCCCCGCAGCCAGCCCAGCAGCCGGGAACGTGGCAGGATCCAGTTGCCCAGGCCCGCCAACAGCAAGCGCAACAAACACCACAGCAGCCGCAACAACCGCAACAACCTCAGCAGCCCCGTGGGGTGCAGGCCTGGGTCGACGACGACAACCTATAGCGGTCGCAAACCGTTCCCGACCGCAAGTTACTGACTAGGTTTATGACACTTTGAGCAGGTAGGTTCAGGCGGTGAATGCATCACCACTTTCGACCAGGAGA
>NZ_JVPT01000005.1:0-109517 GCF_001055915.1 Corynebacterium sp. 212_CJEI
AATGTGAAACTGTGTGAGTTTATGACACTTTCAAGCCATTTTTCAGGCCATTTTTGTCATAAACGTAGTCAGTAACTCGCATCGCCCCACCGCCGCCGGCCATAAACGCAGCCACTAACTCGCGTTGGGGTTAAATAATAAAAACCGCCTCCCGCCACATCCGAAATGAAATCGGAAAATAGCAGGAAGCGGTTAATTTCACGGCACAAGCGCCACAAGAACGGCACAGCGCCGAAAGGGGAATTAGCCCTCCAGCTTGTTGAAAGCCTTAGCCATACCGGACTTCTTGTTAGCCGCGGTGTTGCGGTGGAAGACGCCCTTGGTGACAGCCTTGTCCAGCTTGCGGGAAGCAACGCGCAGCTGAGCCTCAGCAGCAGCCTTGTCGCCAGCCTCAACAGCAGCCTGGAACTTGCGGATCTCGGTGCGGACTGCAGAGCGGATAGCCTGGTTACGCAGGCGAGCCTTCTCGTTGGTCTTGTTGCGCTTGATCTGGGACTTGATGTTTGCCATCGTGAATACCTCTTGTATCCGTAGTAGTTGGAATTGTTACCGTCCGCCACCAAGAAAAGTCCTGATCACAGTGCAGATTTCGGGTCGAACCTCTGCTGGTCAAACTAATTAACCAGCGAGTTAAAACCACCCACTGCGCTTATGCGACGATGAAAACGCGAACCCAAGGTCCTGCCCGCGCTCGCCGCAAAGGAACGCAACGGTAAACAACTTGCAGAATCTTAGCAAACAGCGCTGCCTAATACCAGCCGCTGCCTAGTTCCAGCTGCGGCTAATTCCAGCCATAGTCACCGCGCAACCGGGCGGCGATGAGCTCGAAGCGCCTGCGGGGCATCATTGCGCCTGCGCGGCGAATACCCGATTCTGGAATGAGCAAGATACGGTCCATGCGAACCCACGATGGCTTGGGGTCTTCATTCCAGAACCCGCTGCCGATAAACAGCCACTCCGGGTGCTCACTGTGCTCGGTGCGTGTGGAGATCAGCATGCCCAGAAGATACTGGTCGTGGCGACCAACCACGACCACAGCGCGCTCACGCAAAGCGGCATTTTCACCTTCGAGTTGCAGCGGAATCCACACCACTTCGCCGGGGTCGGCCTGGCCATCCATGTCGGGGCTGTAGACGATTGTGCGAGCCAGCTCCGCGGTTGGGCGCGCGATGGTCACCGAATCTCGCAGTCGAAGTAGAGCCTCCTTGGACTCGTCGGAAAGCGAGGTGTCCTGGGCGAGGCCTAGCTGCATGTTGAGCTTAAACAGCGCCTCGTCGAGTGTGTCGGGGCCGCGGAACCACTCGGTACCGGCGAAAAGACGCGCGCTGATGCGATTACGCAGGCGGCGTGGCCAGCTTTCGCGTTCATTTTGATCGGTGGACGAAGTGGAGCTCATGGAATCTAAGTCTAGAGGTTTAGTGCGGAGGGAATCGATAGGTAAGATTGTGCGTGATTGTATTTAAGCCCGGCTGGTCGGTTTTCGAGGCCGGCGCATATGGGTCGGCCAACGCCGCGCCCCAATGCCCATAACGTCTTTATTTTTCGGAGTAGACCCAACGTGACCAAGAATTTTGCGGAGCAGACTTTTACGGACCCTTCACGGATTCGAAATTTCTGCATCATTGCGCACATTGACCACGGTAAGTCCACCCTGGCGGACCGAATTCTGCAGCTCTCGGGTGTTGTCGAGGCGCGCGACATGCGCGATCAGTACCTCGACAACATGGATATTGAGCGCGAACGAGGCATTACCATTAAGGCTCAGAACGTGCGCCTGCCGTGGGTTCCGCGCACAGGTAAGCACGCAGGCGAAGAAATCGTCCTGCACCTGATTGATACGCCGGGTCACGTTGACTTCACCTACGAAGTCTCGCGTGCGCTGGAGGCGTGTGAAGGCGCAATTCTGCTGGTCGACGCTGCTCAAGGCATCGAAGCGCAGACACTGGCCAACCTGTACCTGGCCATGGAAAATGACCTGGAAATCATCCCGGTACTGAACAAGATTGACCTTCCAGCCGCGGATCCGGATAAATACGCGGAGGAAATTGCGCACATCATCGGCTGTGAACCGGAAGATGTCATGCGTGTTTCGGGTAAGACTGGTGAGGGCGTTGAGGAGATGCTCGACCGAGTCTGTGAGCTCGTCCCGGCACCGGTCGGCGACCCGGAGGCACCTGCCCGTGCGCTGATTTTTGACTCGGTCTACGACACCTACCGCGGTGTGGTCACCTACATCCGTGTTGTTGATGGTCAGCTCAAGCCGCGTGAAGTCATTCAGATGATGTCCACTGGCACTAAGCACGAGCTGCTGGAAATTGGCATTGTTTCGCCGCAACCGAAGAAGTGTAAGGGGCTTGGCGTCGGCGAGGTCGGTTATCTCATCACCGGTGTGAAGGATGTCCGTCAGTCCAAGGTCGGTGACACCGTCACGCTGAACGCCACACCGGCTGAGGAGCCGCTGGAAGGCTACGAAGAGCCCAAGCCAATGGTCTACTCCGGGCTGTTCCCAATTTCTCAGGCCGACTATCCTGACCTGCGCGATGCGTTGGAAAAGCTCCAGCTTAACGACGCTTCGTTGACATTCGAACCGGAGACCTCGGTGGCTCTCGGGTTTGGTTTCCGCGGTGGCTTCTTGGGCTTGCTGCACATGGAGATTACCCGTGCCCGACTGGAGCGCGAGTTCGACCTGGATTTGATTTCGACGGCTCCGAACGTTGTCTACCGCGTTGTCATTGAGGACGGCACCGAGGTCACTGTTCACAATCCGAGCGACTGGCCGGAGGGCAAGCTCCGCGAAATTTACGAGCCGATGGTCAAGTGCACCATCGTTGTGCCGAGTGAATTCGTTGGCCCCACCATGGAGCTGTGTCAGCAGAAGCGCGGCGAGATGGGCGGTATGGACTACCTGTCGGAAGACCGCGTGGAGCTGCGCTACAAGATGCCACTGGGCGAGATCATCTTCGACTTCTTCGACATGCTGAAGTCCCGTACCAGGGGTTATGCCTCGCTGAACTACGAAGATGCCGGCGAGCAGCTTGCGGATCTGGTCAAGGTTGACATCCTGCTGCAGGGAGAGGCCGTCGATGCTTTCTCCGCTATCGTCCACCGCGACAATGCGCAGTGGTACGGCAACAAGATGACCAAGAAGCTGCGCGAGCTGATTCCTCGCCAGCAGTTCGAGGTCCCGGTTCAGGCCGCAATCGGTTCGAAGATTATTGCCCGCGAGAACATTCGTGCACTGCGCAAGGACGTCCTTGCTAAGTGTTACGGCGGTGACATCTCCCGTAAGCGCAAGCTGCTGGAGAAGCAGAAGGCCGGTAAGAAGCGTATGAAGAACATCGGTTCGGTTTCGGTGCCGCAGGAGGCATTCGTGGCTGCGCTGTCCACCGACGAGGGCGGTAAGTAAAGGGGAAACTGCATGCCACGGAAGCGGAAGAAACTGGTCGAGAACTTCGAAGAGCTGCTCGAAGCCGGTGACATGGATGCGCTGAAAGCGGTTTATGACACTTGCGCACTCAACGCAGTTTTCGGATACAGCAAGGACACTGCACTGGCGCTCCGTGGCACCTCTCCGGAGCTCATGCGCTGGCTCGTTGATCAGGGGCTCGACGTCAACACCGAGAACCGCTTCGGTAAAACCGCCCTGGCAGAGCACGCAAGCCGGGGCGACATCGACAAGATGAAGCTCCTGCTCGACTGCGGTGCAGACATCGAAGCGGGCACCCATCCGCCGCTTTTCATGGCTGCGAAGAGCCATCAGCCCAAGGCCATTGCGCTTCTGCTGGAAAATGGCGCTGACCTTCACCGCGAGAACCGGCTCGGTCACGGGCGAACCGCATTCAAAGAGGCGGTTGCTGCTGCCGATACCGATTCCCTCAGTCGAGTCCTAGACAGCATCGAGGTGCTTCTGGACGCTGGTTCGGAAATCGACGACGAAGTGCGCGAAGAGTTCACCAAGTTCGGTCGCCGCTACAACCGCATGTCAGAGAAGCAACGCGACAAGTACCAGCCAGTTATGGATCGCCTCTACGAGCGCATCGGTGCGGAACGTCCGGACGTGATTACACCTCACGATGGCCACAGCGACATCATTGTCCCCGCAGGCAAGTCGACCAACGGTCAGTTCCGATACCTCTGGAACTACCTGGTGCCGGGTGGTGGCGCAGCCGCGACTGTGCAGGGCGAGGTTATTCGCATCGTGGGCCGGCTCGGGTACGAGGCCCTGGAGATGGGCTACGTCAACTGGGACGAAGACTTTGTCGCGATGACCGACTTTTGGCTGGAGACGGTTGGGGCTGCCGAGGATGCAATGGCCGTCGTAAAGCAGCGCAAAGCTGGTGAGGCGGACATTGATGCGTTGACGGCAGCGGCGGTCGCGTGGGTGGCAGAGCACCCGCAGCCGATTGCATTGGGCGAGGTTCCGTACCGACGCTAGCTCCCAAGACGCTAGCCCCAGTCGGGTGGCAAAGAACGGTTAATGGCCAACCTCTGCATTTATCAGTTGTGTCAGACGTTATCTTTGATGAGTGGAATCCGTATACCTAACAGCAATACTGTTTTCGATTATCGGCGGGCTCGGTGCTTCGTTGCTTCGGCTGCCGCCGCTGATTGGTTTCCTTGGGGCCGGTTTTGCCGTTCATGCAATGGGACTTGAGGAAATCCCGTTTATTGATTCGCTGGCCGAGCTCGGTGTTACCACCTTGCTCTTCACAATCGGTCTGAAGCTGAATCCCAAGGATATCGTGGCGCCGCGAGTGGTCTTTTCAGGGTTGGGTCACGCATTTTTAAACACGGTGGTTTTTGCCGTGCTGTTTGGTATCGCCAGTTTCTTGCCGCTGCGTGAACTCACGGGGCTGTCGGTGACTGCGTTGATTTACATCGGCATCGCGACTTCCTTCTCGTCGACGGTGTTTGTGATGAGCCACTTGGAGGAGCAGAACCGCGGTGCTTCGGCCATCGGACGCATCGCGATTGGTGTGCTCATTCTGCAGGACATCATTGCGGTCGGTGTGCTGGTGGCATCGTCGGGTAAGACCCCGGAGCTGTGGGCGCTGGCTCTACCACTGTTGTTCTTCATCCGTCCGCTGGCGGCGCGTCTTCCCAACCGCATGTTCCGCACTGAGCTGCTGGTTCTCACCGGCATTGGTATTGCTGTGGCCGCTTACTCGGCTTTCGAGCTGGCAGGGCTGTCCGGCTCGCTGGGGTCCTTGGTTGCCGGTATTCTGCTGTCCTCGCACCCGATTTCTGACCGTCTGTCGGAAGCTCTGATTAGTATCCGTGAGCTGCTGCTGGTCGCGTTCTTTATCGAAATTGGCCTCGGTGGTCTGCCAAGTGCTGGCGGCTACGTTATCGCCGCGATTATGGTCCTGTTCCTGGTGTTCAAGGTCACTATCTTCATCGGGATTCTCAAGCGCACCGGACTGTCCCTGCGCACTAGTGCGTTGGCGGGTCTGACGTTGAGTAACTACTCGGAGTTCGGCCTCATTGTCATGGCTGCGGCGACGCAACAGGACATTCTGCCCGATGAGTGGACCTCGATTATGGCAGTCGCCGTGGCGGGTAGCTTCATTGCCAGCTCGCTGATGGTCCCGCATGAGGACAAGCTGGTCAGCTTCCTGCAGAAGTTCGTCCCAGAAACCCCAGAGGACCGCCTGGTCCCAGAAGAGGCAACGGTCATTATTGATAACGCTGATGCCCTCATCATGGGTATGGGGCGCGTCGGCGTCGGTGTCTACGGCAGGTTGGTTAATGAGTACGGCATGAACGTCTTTGGCGTTGACTTCGATGAGGATCGCATCGAAGAGCTGCGTGAGCAGGGCTACCAGGTTATCCCGGGTGATGTGACAGACCCAGAGCTGTGGCACCACATCGAGTTGGAGAAGAAACCAGCGCTGTACGTGTTGGCGCTGTCTGAGCACGCTGAGACCTACGCGATGATTCAGAACATCCGTAAGCAGGACACCGAAGCCGTGGTTGCTACCACCACTAAGGTGCAGAGGTTTAAGGATCAGCTTCTCAACGTTGGTGCCGACATGGCCGTCTACCTTTATGACGGTGCTGGCGAGGAGCTTGCCGACCGCGCAGTGGAAACACTTCAGCAGCGTTCGTAGTCGGATCCGTGACCCCGTGATGGGCTAGCAGGGCTGCCGCGGCTAACCGCACTTTCAGATAAGCCTAAGCTGGAACTATGACTGATTTATATCTCGTGCGGCACGGCGAAACTGAGTGGTCGCGCACTGGGCAGCACACATCGGTAACTGATCTTCCTCTGACTGACAACGGTAGGGAAGAAGCCAAGGCCCTCAACGGCTGGCTGGATCCGAAGGACTTTGGGCTAGTGCTGGCATCACCCCGCCAGCGTGCCCAAGAGACCGCTCGATTGGCAGGATTCCACGACTTCGAAGTCGAAGAGGATCTCGCGGAATGGTTCTACGGCGACTACGAGGGGATTACCTCGAAGGAAGTGCAGAAGACTGTTCCCGACTGGCAGATTTGGACTCACGGTGTGCCCAATGGCGAAACCGCGGAGGAAGTCCGTGAGCGCGTTGAGCGCGTGGTCAAAAGGGTTCGTGAATCGGGTGAAGACAAGGCGATTTTGTTCGCACACGGTCACTCGCTGCGTGCGCTCACTACGGCCTGGTTGGAACTGCCCATTGAACTTGGCCAGTCCTTCCCATTGAATACTGCGTCCCTGTCAGTGCTTGGTCGCTACCATGACCGGCCTGCGGTTCTGCGCTGGAACCTCTCGCGGGGGCTGTAGCGGCGTTGTGGCCGGTGCCTCAGTGAATTCGCCGACGCTATTCAAGCCGCCGCCATTCAAGCTTTGTAGGAGACACCCCGTGAATCACAATTCCGATGCTTTCGCCCGTGTAGTCGACCGTGCTCGCGGCGTTCTCTATGGCCAGGTCATCGGCGATAATCTCGGGGCGCTGGTGGAGTTTCGCAGTGCCGAAGACATCGCACAGCGCTACCCACACGGTGTTCGCGAGCTTGCCGATGGCGGCACCCACAATATCGCCGCCGGCCAGCCAACCGATGACTCCGAAATGGCGCTGGCGCTGGCGCGCTCACTCGTGCGCTGCGAAGGCTATGATGCCGCCGATGTCCGTGAGTCCTATGTGCGCTGGGCGAATTCCGATGCCTTCGATATGGGGGAGGCCACCACAGCGGCGTTGCTCCGGCGCGCGCCGAACCCGAACTCCCAGGCCAACGGTGCGCTTATGCGCATCTCACCGCTGGCTATCGCATACTGGCGCAATCCCGCACGCGCTGGTGAACTCGCACGCAAGGACGCCGCAATCACTCATCCGCACCCGTCGTGCATCGACGCCAATTCACGTTACGCATCCGCGCTTGCCGACGTCATCAGCGGCGGCCTCCACCAGCCGCGCCGCGGCATTGGCGTGAGCGCGTTGACGGAGTGGTTGGCCTCGCAGTGCGTGCAGTGGGAGGCCGAGTGGCAGGCCAGTGGGGTCATGTTGGACAGCGGCGAGCCGGATTTTTCTGTGCATCAGGGATGGCTGCGCTTTGCGCTGTGGGCACTGCATGAAGAACTGCGCCGGGTAGAAGAAAAATCCACGACCTTTGAGGACTCTCTGGTCCGAGTCATTGGCCGTGGCGGCGACACCGACACTAACGCGGCCATTGTTGGTGCTTTTCTCGGTGGCGTCTTTGGGGCCTCCGCCATTCCGCAGCGGTGGCGGGATGTCATTGATTCCTGCTCGCCGAAGCGAAACCGGCCCGCGGAGTATCACCCAAACGATGTTGCGGACTTGGCGGAGAAACTGGCAGGCATCACGAGCTAATCGGGAGCTAGCCACCGCGCCGTGCCTGCTCCACGCCTGCCCCGGCCCGGCTCACGCAGTACTCACGCAGCGCGCCGCGCCGGGCTCACACTGGCCCCGCTGACACTAAACAGCGTCCGCGCTGCGCTCAATTTTCTCCAACCGGTTCTTCAGGTCAATGACCGCGGCCATGCTGCCGTCAAAGACTTCGACAGGGGAGCCGTAGTCGTTGTAGGGCGCATTGAACAGGTCGGACACGGTGACAATGCCATTTTGAACCAGGCCTGTAATCACTCGGTTCATAAACTCCAGCTGCACCGAGTTCAAATTCGCACCGTCAATCAGGTCCGCGAAAGCCGCACGGGCAGCGCCTTCCTCAAGACCGATTACCGTGCGCACGAAGCGGCTGAGCGACATGCCGAGTCGGTGCTGCAGCTCTTCGACATCGCCAATTCCGGCTTCAGCGACGAGCTGCTCCAATGACTCCACATCTACTGGTGTCAGCGGAATCGCCTTGTGTAGCTTCTGCAGCACAAGGGAGTCACCATGTTCTTCCAGAAGTTCGTGAATCTTCTGCTCAATGCTGCTTTCGGTGACGGCAAACGATGCTGCGGAGGCAGGTAATTCCACTTCCTGTAATTCGCCAAACTCGTCTTCAATGTCGGTGATTACGACATTGCGCCTGCCACGGTCGACATGTCGCACCAGAGAACGCATGCCACGGCGCAGTAGTTCTAGCTCCTCCAGGCTGATGCCTTCCCACCACGACTCAGATGCCGCATTTTCCAGCAACTCAGCTTGTGCTGCAATCTCTGGAACATTGAGTTTGGTCAGCAGGTTCTCCGCCAGCCGCATGACACGACTGCGGGGTGCATCCGGTACAGTCCCATCAACCGATTCCAATCCCTCGGCGACAGCTTCCTGCATCTTCAAAATCAGCAGATCGAAGCGCTTCGCAAATTCCTCGTCCGCTGCAGATGCAAACGGCAGGTCTGCCAGATAGTCTTCGAGTTCCGCAATATCTGCCGCATTCAACTGTTTCCACGAGTCCGGGCGCAGGTATTTTTCCAGATACGGTCGCGTCTTCGGGCCGACCAGCGGACTGTTGACTGGAACCTGCGAGAGCTGATTACGCAGGTGCGTCTTCACCGAATCCGCCAGGTCAGCGTTGGTATTCGAGTGCCCCAGCAGGTCAATCAGGCGAAGGCGGGCGAGGAATAGTCGTTCCTGCAGTGACCTTTGTGCTGAACCGTCAGTGCTTTCCGACGAAGCCTCTGCGCTAAAACGGTGGAAGTTATCGCAGTAGTCGAAGACATAGAACTCCGTCTTATCCATGCCTTCACCAAAAAGGTTCTTGCAGGTACGAGTACCGCGGCCAATCATCTGCCAGAACTTGGTCTTGGAATGGACGGGCTTGAAGAACACCAGGTTGACGACAGCCGGAACATCAATACCGGTATCCAGCATGTCCACACTCACCGCAATGTCGATGCTGCCGGGTTTGCTGGATTCGAAGGATTCAATCAGCTGGTTTGAGCGGGAGGATTCATGGGTAATGACCTCGGTGCGCAGCGTCGGATTAGCCACCTGCAGGCGCTCGCCAATCTTTTCCGCATGGGCTTGGCTGCGTGCGAAGAAGATGGTCTTACCAATGCGGTCGGCGCCAGCGACTTTGATGCCGTTGGCCAGCACTTGGGTAATGACCTGGTCAATGGTGTCTTGGTTAATCAGCTTGGAGTTGATCTCTGATGCGGTAGCACCTTCGGGTGCGGCCAGCTTGGCGCCGTCTTCGTCGGTACCCCAGTCCTTGTTATCCCACTCAATCTTCTCTTCTTCGCTGAGTTCGTCGTAGATGATGCCGTCGCTCAGGATGACAGAGCTGGTGGAAAACACCTTGTAGGGAACGAGATAACCGGCGGCGGTGGCTTCTTCCAGGCCGTATTCGCCGGTTGGTGTGCCCTTGGGAAGTTGGAAGAGGGAATAGGTGTTGCGGTCGACCTCGTCGCGCGGGGTGGCGGTGAGGCCGAGGAGCAGCGAGTCAAAGTAGTCGAAGATTCGGCGGTAGCGCCGATACACACTTCGGTGTGCTTCATCGACGACGATGAGGTCGAAGGCGTACGGGTCGAACTGTGTGCCCATAAGCCCGACCATGGTCTGGTAGGTGGACACGTACACTGACCCGATGCCGTTGGGGTTTTCCAGCAGGTTGACGATGCCTGCTTCTTCGTAGTGAGCCTGGAAGTTCTTCGCAGCCTGCCGCACCAACGCTGTGCGGTCGGCCAGGAACAGAACGTTCTTCACCCAACCGGCCTGCTGCAGCAGTTTGACTAGGGCAATGGACACGCGCGTCTTACCCGTGCCTGTTGCCATCACCAGCAGTGCACGACGGTGTCCTTGCCCGTAGTGCTCGGTGACGGCGCGGATCATCTGCTCTTGGTAGAGACGGCCAGCAATGTCACTGTCAACTGGGATTTCCGATAGCGCCTGTCGCTGCGAGCGCTTGGAGATCATCAAGTACAGCTCATCCGCGGTCGCATACCCTTCCACGGCGCGCGGCTGATAGCCACCAACCTCCGGAAGCCCCGCGGCATCGTCCCACAGGTGAACTTCGTAGCCGTTGGTGTAGTAAATCACCGGGCGGCGACCGTAGTGCTGTTCAATCTCGTCGGCGTATTCGCGGGCCTGCTCACGCCCAGCGATGATTGACGCGGCGGTTTTCTTCGCCTCAACGACAGCCAGCGGCTTGCCGTCTGCTCCCAGCAGCACGTAGTCCGCGCGTGCCCCAGAGGGCAAAAGGAACTCGGTAACGAGGTTGCCAGCGGCAGTGGTAAACCCTGCTTCCGCAAGCATGGGGTCGATGATATCGCGGCGGGTGTCTTCCTCGCTGATGGCGTAGAGATCGCTGGTATCCACTGTCCCCGCATCTGCTTGTGCGGCGACCAGTTCTTCACGAGTCTTCTCTTCCAGCTGCTTGCGCAGTGCTTCCAGCTCTTGGCGGAGCTGCTCTTGCGCCTCAGCGTCCTGAGCCGCTTTCTTCCGAAACAGTTCTTGTTGACGCAGGTGTTCTTCCCGCTGTCGGTGCAGCTCTTCGCGTTCTTCGCTCAGTAGCAGTGCGTCGCGCTTGCTGGCGTCGAGTCGGCGCTGCAGCTCTTCCAATTGGGCTTTGCTTGCCGACGGCTGTTTCGGAGCCTCCTTGAGGAATTCCGGATTAAATGGTGCGCTCGGCAGCGCTGTTTTTCCCTTGTCTGAGGTGTTAGCGGTAGCCCACACCAGGAGGTCATACAATTGCGCGATGGAGCGGACCGCTAGTTGTGGGTCAAAGAATGCGGCCCCGTGTGCGGCGATGTTGCCGATCTTGCGGACCGCAGTGATTTTCCCTTGAATGACCTGCGGCACGAACTGGCGGAATTGCGGCCGACCTGTGAGTTCAGCGAATGAGTACCCTTCAGTTTCCAGCCCGAGAAACTTGCAGATGTGGAAAGTCAGTCGCTCGGCGACAAACCGAGACTGGAAAGCGGAAGCCCTGGGATTGGAGAGGGCTGCGGCTTCAGCATTTCGGCAGTCAGCCAGGAGTGAGGGGAAGGCAGCCCCGACGAATCCGAAGTTGGTTCGAGGTGCTGCCATGTGTTCCTCCGAAGGTTGCTGATTGGGGTCGGTGCGTGGCTGGGTGCTGTAGTTCGTGCATTCAACAGCGTTTATGCGATGAGTCGAGTATATCGAGGTAAGCGTCAGCCAATCACTAGAACGCGCAAAGCGCAGGTTCGTTGAGAGACCGGCATCAGCGTTTCTATGATTCCGAGACTTTAGAGCTGTCCTGCGAATGCTCGGGTTGCGAGGGACTGGTGGAGTTCTTCGAGAAGTGCGAGTTTTCTACTTTGCAAACGAACAATAGTTTTTAAGTTCTCGAAGAATTGGGAAAACCAGTGCTGTTCGTGCATAGGGGGAACAGGAAGTGCTATATCTTCAAATGCGCTCTTTTTTACAATTCCCTTTACCCCTCCAGTAGATTTATCACGCACTAACTCGGGATATGAATTTAAAGCTGCGAATAAAAAAGCACTACTGGATATCTCCGGTTTGGGTGTCAGGGAGTTAATTTGTTGGTTAAATGCAACGTCTTGTTCTATGAGTGAACTTTTCCCGATGCTATTTATGCTTCCGGCAATACAAGTCACTAAAATACTTCCAGGTTCGGCTATTCTTCCTTTTTGAGCGCCCTGTTCGCTTAAGGATTCCTCTGGGGTGGTGATTCCCCAATCTCCTAGATTGTCAGATTTTGCCCATGGAATATAACTTCCATAATTTTCGGTTACTCTCCTAGGCGGCGTATTGCCAGTTTTGACGACTGCAAGTTCAGACAATTTAAGGATAGGGAGGTGTTTTTGGTTTTGATATGGGCTACCGAAGCGTTGATTAAATACTGCGTTGAGGGTCTCTTTCAATCGATCAATAGTAATTCGCTCTCTTTCAATCGATTTTGTGGATTTAGCAAGAACCTTAGAGATTCTCCGCTGCTCCTCGAGGGGAGGGAGGGGAATTGTTAACTTAAGGAGACGCTTCGCATTTATTCGAGGCAGATTGATTCCATTTACATTGTTTTTGACCTGGCAATAGAAGTGGTGGGAAAGTAGTGCGAAATATAGGTATCTGTGATCGATATCCTGTTTAGGAGTTAAAACTGTAATATCGGTAGAGCAAATACCGTCTGTGTCTGCTAGAGCCACTTTCCTGAGGTTTGGGCGTAAGCGACCGAATAACAGGTCTCCCTTTCTATAGAGGGACTTTGCCGATTTTGGATTAAAATCTTCAACACTGGATGATGCAGCAACCCCGCCGCCTTCAGCCATGTGTTCTAGCCCGATAAACGGAAACTCGTTAACTGAAGAAAAATCAACAATTGACTCACCGCGGAGTGAAACTACATCCCCCAACTTCACCATTGGCCACTGGCTCATTTCGCACCTCCCAGAAGGTCCTTGAGTTCCTTCATGCCAGCCGCAATTTCGACATCAAGCGCTTCAATTTCAGCGATGATTTCTAGCGGATCGCGGGTCTCAACATCCTCGAAAACGATTTCCTTGTAGCGGTTCATTGACAGGTCGTAGTCATTGTCCGCAATCTCAGCTACCGGCACGCAGAAGCTCTGCTCGGTGCGGGCACGCTCGCGCTCGGAAGTCTCTCGAAGAGCAAAGCGGGCCACAACATCGGGAAGGTTGTTCTTCTCATGCTGCTCCGCAGTCAGCTTGACCGGCTCCGGTCGGTCGGTTGGATCATCATCCTTAGGCAGGCGATCCTTGGGCACAGGTCCCAACAAATTCAGCGGCAGCAGCTCGGTGCGCTTGTCGTCCAACGAGCGACCGTCGGCAAGCACTTCGTAGAACCAGACGTCGTCGTTCGCCTTCGAGTCGGTGCGCGTGAAGCACAGAATTGCGGTGGACACACCCGTGTACGGCTTGAACGCACCCGACGGCAGCTTGATGATTGCGTCGAGCTTCTGGTTTTCTACCAGCTCTTTACGAATCGCCTTGTGTGCCTTCGTCGAACCGAAGAGAACGCCCTCGGGAACGATGACGGCGGCGCGACCACCGATCCTGAGCAGCGACAGGAAACGGTTGATGAACAACAACTCTGTCTTCTTGGTCTTGCCAAGGGAGGTGAGTTCTTTATCCAGGTTGCTTTCATCCACACTGCCCGCGAATGGCGGATTGGCGAGGATGAGGTCGAAGCTTTCCTTGTCTTCGTCGGGGATAGTGCCCAGGGAATCTCGGTAGGCAATGTTCGGGCTGTTAAAGCCATGCATGAACATGTTCATCGCAGAAATCCGCACCATGGTGGAGTCAAAGTCGTAGCCGGTAAGGCCGTGCGCCTCGAAGTTGTCACGGACCGACTTTTTCATCAACTCGTCGCTATGGTGATCGCGAATCCACTCGGATGCGTTGACCAGGAAGCCCGCAGTACCGCAGGCGGGGTCGCACAACCGGTCACGATGGATACAAGAACCTCTTTTGAGGGGTCACCACAGTCAAGCGCCGCTATCCGCTATGACCAGCAATTTTGTGCCGGATAAGCAGATCGAGAACTGGGTTGCCATGCTAGCGAGAGGGTCACCTCGCAAGGGGCAGGTTCACCTCTGAACCGGAGTGAACCAGTCAGGATTTCGCGCGCAGCAATTGCTGAGCAGGTGATCGTAGCAACGGAAACAACCAGCGTAGACGTCGCGCTGTTCCTTCCCGGAGGAGCTCGAGAGAAGGGAACAGCGCGAGGACGTGGTAAAGATCAGAGTGGCGCGCTTACAACAGCCCCATCTAACAGGTACCTGTCGCGGTCTTAAGCGCGTCCCGGAACTCCGTCATACGGTTCTCCTGGTTGTAGAACGGCAGCCCGATGATGCGGTAATCGGTATTGTCGACATAGACGGTGTGCGGGATTGCGTTTTGCTCGATGGCGAGTAAGAAGTCCTCCTTCCACTTGTCAGTTTCGAGCAGGTGCGTGCCCTTCGGTTCCACGTAGAGCTGTTGCTGTTTGTAGGGCTGTCCCTTCTTGCGCAAGAAGAGGAGGAAGTCGGGCTCGAATCGCTCGCCGGTTTCGAACGAGTAGATGGCCAGCGGTGCGAGCCTTTCGTTGCGCACCAGATAGACCTCGTCGTATCGCTGCTTGAGGTCGTCGACAACGGTTGAGAAGTATTTGACGAAGGACTTCTCTTCGCTAGTGCCGTAGTTGTCGTTGTAGACATACCATTCAGCGTTCTCAAGGTCTACGCGACGGCTGGAATCGGGATCGCTAATCTGGCTGGAGCCGATCCCACCTTCGACCGGATTCGCGATCTGTAGGCGCTTGTTGCGTAGCACTTCGTTCAATCGTTTGGCTTCGAACTGGTGCGTGCCTCGGTAGGTGACCTTGATGCCTGCCAAGTAGCTGGCGACGGCTAGGAACACCTTGTCCAGGCCCGCCCGCAGATCGGTCGCGGTGAGGTCTTCCGTGTCGCTTTGGAAGGTGATCTCAGTGTCGCCTAGGTAGTCGCTAGACGTGATGAACTCACGGGCCGAGTTCAGATGAGGGAAATAGTGCTTAAGCACCTCGAAACGCAGTGCGTCGTAACTTGCCAACGATCCCAAGGCCACGTTCAACGGTATCTCGCTGATCTTTCGGCGGATCGTATGAGCCTTCGGGCTCTTGGGCGCATCTGTTTCCTCGCTGTCAGTCTCGAAGAGGCTCACGAGCTGGGAAGGTGCGTGGCGGACGTCGAGCTGATAGATCGCAGACTTCACCCGGTTATCCAGCTGGGTGACCTCTTCGCGGGAGACTTCCTCGCGGTGGTTACTGAACACCATCGCTTCGTGGTAGAAGTCCGTCTGTTTGAACTCCGGTTTGAGTTCGTAGGTAACTTCGGTGACTTCGTCGGGCAGCAAACCTGTTTCACGTAACGCGAGGCGAAGCTCGGTGATGTACTTCGAGTCTTGCTTGGAGTGGTAGAGCAGGGTTTCAAGGAGTCGGTTCGGGCTATCAAGATCCTGATCGTACTTCCGGACGAACCTGTCCTCTGGATCACGTTCGATGGACTCATTCTCGAGCATAAACGGGAAGTAGCGGGCTCCGCGTCCGATCAGTTGCGCTTCCTTGATCGTGTACGCGCCGGGTTTTCCTGCTTTGCCTCCCTGCCGTGTTTCGTAGAGACGCACAATGTCGTAGAGGTTGAGAACATCCCAGCCTTCGTTGAGCATGTCGACTGTGAAGATAATTCGATACGGGTTGGAGTGATCTTCGAGCGAGTTCACTGCCAGTTGCTTCTCCGTTGAGTTGTCTGTGGAGCCGTTCATGATGATGGCGTTCTCTTCGCCGAACCCCTGCTGAATACTCGATCGCAGGGAGCGCAAGCTCGGGTCCTTCGCTTGGAAGTAGCTAATCACCTCTTTCATCAGACCGCCGGTGGCCATCTCGAGGATCTCGTTCTCGGTGAGTCGTTGGAGTCGCTGGAAAAACTCGTTGTAAAACGCTTTAGAGTCATCGATCCTTTGCGACTTCAATAGCACCACGGGCTTCGAGAAGACGCCACCGTCGGCAAACAGCGCGCGACGATACTCCGACAAGACAATTGCTTGAAGAGTTCTACTCCATGGATCAAGGACAGACTGGAAGTTCTGAAAGTCTTTGGTGAACCCGGACTCACGGAAACGCGCCAGCGGGTAGTCGAAGACGATCTTGTCTTTGTACTTCTGCAGGATGTTACGGTCGCGCAGATCGACAGTCGCAGTAAACTCCAACAACACATTGTCCCGATTGCCCAGGAACGCTGAGCTGACCGTGTACTCCCACGAGCGATCTTCCTCGTCCTCAGCCTTCGTTGCCCTCTTGGTCCGCGTATTCACGTGGTGCGACTCGTCCGAAATCATCACCACGGGAGCATCCTCGAAGTCATTGGTTGTGAGCGCATCTTCCTTCGGGTCAAGGAAATCTATGTGCAGCTTCTGAGTCGTGGAAAAGCAGAGGTTGATTGCGTTCGGGTCGGCCGCAGCAAAGTTGCTGACCTCATTGATAGGCACCCGCATACCGTCAATCTCGATTGACTCCGCGAAGAGATACTTCGCTGAAGCCGAGTCCAAGAAGTTGGCTTTGGTCTTCTCGATAATGTTCGTTTGGTTCACGAAGAACATGAAATTACGGTAACCAAGCGAGTAGTAATGCAAGATAAGGCCAGCCATCATGACGGTCTTACCTGAACCCGTCGCCATGTGATAGAGGAGATGAGTCTGGCGGTTCTTCGACAACTTATCATTACTCAAGTACTCGAGCGTATTTGAGAACGCATGCGCTTGGTATTCACGCAGCTCGATGTGAGGGGCGAGATTCTGCTCGATGTGTGTGGGTAGCTCATGTCGCGCCCCGAAGTCATAAAAGAGATCGAGTTGCTGGAACAGAAACATGTCTTGGGTACTGGGGACGCTCATTATTCGCCCTTCTTGTAGAAGGACTTCGTGAACGCAATGTCACCCTCTGAAAGGCCTAATTCTTCGTCGTCAACATCAGACGCATTGATGTACAAACGATTCTTATCGATCAACTCTGCTACGATCTGCTTTTGCCTCTCAACCGTGAGCGATTCAAAATCTGTAGCCGTACCTTTCAGTTCACTCGGCAATACGGAAGGGCGAAGCAAACCACGCTCGGTTGCACGATCCAGCACTGCCGCTACGTCAGCAGTTCCATGGGCATCCTCCAGTCGTCTCATAAGCTCTTCGCCCTGTTCGGCCAGTTCCACATAAACGAACGAGCCGCCACCTTTCCAGTTGTGAGCTTTTGAAACTCCGCTCTGCTCTCCATCGATAACCGCGCGTAACCGAGGGACCGTAATAGTCTGGATATACTCCATCTGTTCAACGCCAATGTAACGACGCCCCAGTTTGTGCGCGACCGCAGCTGTCGTTCCAGAGCCAAGGTGAAAATCCATAACGAGATGACCCGGCTGAGAAAACATCTCGAGGTAAAACTGGATATATGCTTCAGGCTTCTTTCCATTCCTGAACGAAACGCCACCTTCACTATTCACAATGTTGTATTCCTTCACGAAATCAACGAAATTGGGGTACGGCTTTAGCGTCACGTCGCTGCTTAGCGGTTGACCCGGGTAGTAGAAGCCATTCTTATTGTTCCCCTGAGGGAGCTCAAAGATTCTGAAGTCGCGGCCGTCATCACCCATGTTAGGTACCGCGAATACAGTTCCCTTCGGGTATTTATCAATAAATGGTTCAAGGTGTGCGACATAAAATCTCCCACTTGAATTCTTTTCGCGGATGCTCCCACGAATAGACATGGATTTAAGCCCGCCCGCATGGCCGACTGATCTTGTTTTCTGCACTCGATCCGGAAGATAGACCTTGACTGATTTTCCGGCCAGCGTGAGTTGATCATTGGGTTCACCGAGGAACTCGAAATCGTACTGATAATCATCAGTAGTCTTCTTAATCTCTCTCTTTGGAACTTCAAATGATGGTGACTTGGAATAGATCAGGGTGTACTCGACAACGTCATTGAATCTCTTATCCCCAGTCAGGCTTCTATCGGGATGCCGAACTAGCGTATTCATGTCAAACTGGTGGCACTGCTCAGAGAATATCTCGTCAGCGACTACGCGCAGATAAGGGTACTGGTGAAAGCTGCACTGAATAAGTTGACACCGTCTTGAGATAGAAGCTTTCTGGCAAGCTCCAGCCTATTTTTCATAAAGACAAGCCATGAGGAGCGACTAAACCGGTCGTTGTAACCAAAGCTGTCAGATCCGGTGTTATACGGCGGATCGATGTAGATACACTTAACCTGGCCTTCGTATCGCTCTAGCAGCGAGCTCAGTGCGAGCAGGTTGTTACCTTTGATGAGGAGGTTTTCGTTCTCATCAAACTCTGTCAGGCGTTCCTCCCCTTCTGCTGTATATCGAGTCGCATTACAGAAAGCTTTCGGTGCGAGGAGCCTGGCCACCTCGTCTGGAGCGAGAGTTTCGTTGTAGAAAACCTCGTCACGGCGCTCGTCTTCTTTGTCTTGACCGCCTTCGAGTACGCAGTCCTTGTACGGCCAGACGAGTGATACTTCATTCGATGAGGTCAGGAGATCGTGCTCGTTGACTGAGAGGCCGATTTTGTTTCGGTAGGCCGTGTAGCTGTCAGGCAGGAACTCCTTTGAGCTGACCACCCACATGAATTTCTCTTGGTCGAAAATGGTGATGCCATCGACGTTTTTGAAGAAATGCTCTTTAAGGAGAGGGGATGCCACTAGGCTGCGGATTAGCTTGGCATCTAGCTGCGAAACAGCGTCGCGAACCCGTGGTTTGAGTAGTTGGCCGTCCTGTGAAACGAAGCGCTCATCGCTCTTGAGCACAACTTCGAGTTCTTGTAGGAACTTCATTGTTCCACCTCTTTCTTGATGGTTTCGGACGTGGTTCGCCGCTGGTTGTTTCGTGTTGAGGGAAAAGATTGGTTTGCGTGAGACATCGCAGTGAATGCCTCGTTGTATCTGGACCGGCGATCGAAGCGACTATTATTCGAATCTGAGATGGCCACGCAATTTGCCAGCAGGCTTTCTCGGCGGTATGCAACATGTTGGCTCATGTGTCTTCTTCTCCTTTCTCTTTGTCAGCGGGCAAAACCTCGACGATGTCTGCCATTTGGCAGTCCAGCGCTCCGCATATTCGTGCGAGCACTTGTGTTGTCACTGTCTCGTCGCGTCCCATCTTGGCGATAGTGGCGCTTGAGAGGCCGGTTGCTTTGCGTAGGTCTTGTTTTGTCATGTCTTTGTCGATGAGGGTTTTCCAGAGAGGTTTGTAACTGACCGCTGGTGTCGTCATTCGGAATCTTCCTCTTCTGCAACGTCTATGACGTCTTTCAGGTAGCCGTAACGGCCGTTTTCGGTGTTTTTGGTGAACTCAATGAGATTTCCCATAAGGGAGCGGTCAACCCCGGGAACTTTGTCGGTGTTCTCCAGGATGATGATTTGCTGGTGTGCAGCCTCTTGCGTCAGATAGGTGAAGAGTCCCTCGCGCATGGATTCTGCCGCTTCTGCACGTCCTTGGTCAAAACCTTTAAGTGGAGAGTCGATGACCAGGACTCCTGGGTAGTGCGGTGAGCGCCGTTCCCGTAGATACTTGTGGAAGGCCAGCATGAGTACCGTGTTGAAATAGGCTGAATATCCCTTGCCTTGCTCATCTTTTTTCGGGTAACCGGCAACCTCGATGTCCACGGTTTCTTTGTCGAAGGAGACCCTGTCTGCTCCCACAAAGTGCGCAGTCCGCAGAATGTCGGTCATGATCTTGCGCATGCTGTAGAAGAAGTTCGGTTCGAACAGGTCGAGTGGTTTGAACTTCTCAGTCGCCTCTGCGGGAATTTCCATCTCATCCAGGTCCGCTTCCAAGCGATTGCGCTGCTCCAACAGCTGCTCGTGAAGCACTTGAGCCTCCTGGGCCGCTTTCAAGTTAGAGAGTGTTTGCTCGAGCTGAAACCGCGCTGGCTCAATTTGCTGCGTGAGCTGATCATGAAGAGATGCACGCTGTTGCTGCAGGTTAGCTCGTCGGTTTCGGAGCTCGCCAAGCACCTGGTGAAGCTGTTCTTGGTTTCTATGCGCACCTTGGGCCAGCTGCGCGATACGCTCATGGGCTTGACTGAGGGCCGTGGTGTCAACATGGTCATCGATATCGGCGTTGTAGTGATTTCCACAGAATGCGCAGGTGTGTTCGTCGGATTCCGCGACATGTAGCGCAGCTGCCTTCAGCTGGAACTCGAGTCGATCCAGATCAGCCTGGTACTGAGTGACCAACTTGCCTCGCTGGGCGGCGAGAACTTCCAGTTCAGGTAGTTGCTGATCTACTTCGTTGAGTTGCTGCGTGACCAGGGCATCCTTGGCCAATACCCGTTCGCGCGCTGACATGATCTCGTTGAGGTCGGAACGCAGTTTGGCAGCAAAGGCATCGAGCGTATGCCCCTGCTGTGCAGCCTGCTCAAGTATCTGTTGGGCTTGTTGAATGCGTGTTTCAAGCTGATCGAGTTTGCTGTAGATGAAGCGTTCGACTGCGCGCCTACGGGCACTGCGTTGGGCGGAGGTCTCGTGATCCTCGAATTCGTCTAGATTCGCATCTTGGATAAGTACCAGCAATGTGCTCAGGGCCGCCGTTTTGGAGAACACAGAGAGGTTCCGAGGCATCAGCATCGACGGTTCTTCACGGTCAATCTGGCGTTCGTTCACCAAGATGATGTGGTCTAGTGAATCCCATGTCAGTGGCTGCTTCTGGAATGCCTCGTTCTTGATGACTTGGCGTGACGGGTCGATTCCGAGCAGTGTCATCATGACGTTGTTTATCGGACGCTTAGATTTCCGGCTCAGGTGGTAGGTCGCACTCTCGATTCGAGGGTCAGTGGACTCAACCTCGATCGGCTTGCCACGTTCAGAGTCCCGGTGGAATGTGACTTCACCGTCTGGTGTCACGATCGTGACGTGCGCACGTGTATACCCGGTCTTCCGGGTAAACGGCAGGCTCTCATTATCGCCGAACACCCAACCGATGGTTTTGAAGATCCTTGTTTTGCCAGTGTTGGAAGGCCCGATGACGGTGTTCAGCCCTGGCTGGAAATCGACCGTTGAGGCTGTACCGTCGTCTCGGGTGCCTGCGACTTGTTTGATCCAGAACTTGGGAGTCATTGCGCTGCCCCTTGTGTCGTGCGCTGGACAAGCACACCGATGAGTTGTTGTTCGACGAGCGTCTTGACTGCGGTCCTGTACTCGTCAGCAAAACTCCCATCGAGCAGAGTTTGCTGATCGGTCGCCGACTCGGCGGCAGTGAACGATGTTGCCTGTTTGTTCGATAGTGCGTACCCCGACCGGACGAGACGTTTGAGCCCTGCTTCGACCCTTGCGCGGCGTGCGTCGTACTCAGCGAGTGCGAACTCGTTGTCGCCGTGGATGTTCCGGTCTCCGTACCCAAAGAACTGCATGTACGTAGCAACCAGATCGATCGCCGTGATCTCATCGAGGCTCGCTGGTCGGTCGATGATGGGCAACGCCATGAGTAAACGCGCTGATGTCTCTGAGGAGCTGTTAAACAAGCCTGCGCACATTACTCATCCACCCACATCATGCGCCCCTCGTTGGTTAAGACATGGCACATGCCCTTGCGATGCCTGTTTTGTATCAACGTCGGGAATTGGGTGATCACTGAAGCTGTCAACTGTGTTCGAGTAGAAGCGGTAAGCGTGGCTCGCATGCGCTTCAGCCCATTTGGATGATCATCGCGACAGGTGTCAATCACCCCGTCGTAAAGATCATCCTTGAGCTGGTCAAATACGCCCTGGTCTTCCAGAACGTCGCGAAGATTACGACTGAGCCCTTGCGCATCCCAGAAGTAACCGCGCTGCTCTTGGTATTCACGTTCATGGCACTCGGGAAGGTCAGTGTCTTGGGCATAGTTGGCTTGATCGAAGCTGCCGAAGGCAAGACAAAGCTGACGGATATAACGGCCTTCAATGTCTGCGTCAGGTGCTTCCGGTGGCTTCGGGGCATCAGGCCACCGCACCTGGCTCCGTCCGAGCATGAGTTTCTGACCCTCGATCCGCCCTTTCGACAGCTCGATGCCCTCGAAGAGCTCAATGATGGGGGCGACGGGGATGTTATCGGCAAGGATGTCTTTGCCTTGGCTGTTGGCGTCCAAGATGGCTTGCAGCCACCGGGTCAATGCCGCAGACAATTCTTCTAGAGCTGCAATTGTGATTCCGAATTCCGCGAGGGCACGCTGGAAGTCTTCCAGGGCATCAATACTGAGCTGACTTAATAGTTCTTCGAGTGCCGACTGATCTATGTGAGCGGCAAAGCTACGCGCTTTCCAGGCGGGCAGACGCCGCTTGCCATTGAAGATCTTATTCAGATCAGTTTCGTTGACGCCTTTCCAGACCCCCGCTTGAATCGCGGTCGCACCAATTGGGCGTTGCGCCTCATTCGCGGATTCGAATTCCTCCAACTGGTAGGTGTCCAAGATGATGTCAAAAAAGTCCTTAACGAACCCTTGCTTGGTCTTTGCCATGCCGGGCAGGTGTCGATAAAGCAGCTGAAGATAAGGCCCCAGAGCGTACGTGTCCTTGGGCTTCTCTGCCATCAGGCACCTCCTACCTGCGGATCTTGTCACTACCTTGCCTCATCTCGCCTCATCTCGCCTCGGGTGAAAAAGGCCCTTCTCTCTAGCGTGGAAATCAGTGAGCGAGAGCTAGATCCGGACGGACGGAGCGACAAACTCATCCTACCGCTTCTGCTCGCGATCGTGGTCAGAAAGTTCACGTTCGTGAGCACTCCTTGCTCATCTGGGCGCGGCAACTGCCGCGTCCAAAGCGGACCAGAGGAAGGAGGACAGCGATGAGTAAAGCACGCAACATCAAGCAGACGTCGCGAGCCGTCGCCAGGCAGGCGTCAGCCGTACTTCGCGACGGGCGTAGCAGCGCTCGGACCAAGTCGGTCGCAGCGTCCGCGCTTGCGCAGGCGCGCCCGAAGCGGCGGAAGTAGTCGCATCTGGTCCGCAGCGTAGCTAACTGAGGACCTCACTTTTCAACCTTTCATTTCAGGAGACAACTCGTCGGGCCCGGCGGGTACCTGCCTGGGCTGTCAGCTCCCTGCTGGCTTCCAGGTAGGTGCCCGCCTTCTTTGTGCCCGATGACCTCCTGAAACAACAAGCCGACGCAGCTCTGTCTCCGCAATCCACCCAGCTGGTGGAGAAACGGAGACCACGGTGTCCCACCGTCCTCACAAACCACACCATGCCCCTTACTCCATCCGGACCAAGAGGTTGGGCGGCCAGGTGTGCACCCAGATCTACGTGCCTTCGTCCATCTCGAAGGACGGCATCCAGAACTATGCGTGGATCGAGCTCGTCGACCCACCCGTTGGAGACGAAGAACTTGGCCTCAGTGCCGATGAGGTTCTCGCCTTGCTCTACGACCCGACGTACGTGCCGGAGTGGAAAGTCGCATATCTGCGCGCTGCCTACCGCAGTTTTCGTGCCGTTGAGAACGCTCGAAATCGTGGCGACCTGTCCTACAGCGACTGGGAGGTCGAGGTCCATGACGGACCCCAGTATCTGAACGTCTCGGTTCATGAAGACCAGGTCGACGGGGAGTTGGTTGTCGATTGGCTGCTGTCTCAGGTCAGCGTCAAGCAGGCCGAGCATATCCGACTGCACGTGTTTGAAGGGCTCTCCTTCGTCGAGATCGCGCGTGAGGAGTTGCCCGGTGCAGGCGAAGCCGATTTGGCCAAGCGAGCGAACAGCATCGGGCGCTCGGTTAAGAGAGCACTGAAGAAGCTTCGCGAATTCATCGAGCAGGAATGTCCGGATCTGGCTCCCGTCGGGGGCGTATGAGTGCCCGGCCCGCATGAAGGCCAGCACAATCCGACGCTCATCTGATTCACAAGGAGGAAACGATGTCGAAGCATCGTCTCAAGGTCACGTTGACTGACCAGCCCGAACCTGACGCTGAGGTCTCTACCCGCAAGGTCAGTATCCGAAGCAGGATCGCCCGCAAGCTGCTCGGCAACCCCCAACAGCTCACCGTACTCGTGCCGGGCAACCAGGTCCGCTCAGTAGAAATCATCCGCCCAGACGACGACCTCATGGCACTGGCCCGTGCCGTCGGGGTTACCCAGAGCGGTGGTGATGCCGCGTGAACGTCACCGAAGCGAACCGCTACATCCCGGCGCTGAACCGGATCGCGGAGGGGGTCACGATGCTGGCCTCCGCGATCGAAGAAGCCGCGTGGGAATCGTTCGAGGATCACCCCGGGATGTCGGGGGCTCGCCCGATCGCCGCAGCCCAGCTCGCCCAGCCAGCACTGGAAGCTGCAGCCGAAGAGTACGACGCGGCCCACCAGCCGCCAGCCCTGGCCCCGGTCCCGGAGGTTGTGCAGGTGTCGTTGGAGCAGGTCCGCACGGTTCTGGCGCGCCTGTCACAGGCAGGCCACACCGCGCAGGTGCGTGAGCTCATCCAGGCAGCTGGCGCAAACAAGCTCTCCGAGGTTGACCCGTCCAAGTACGGGCAGCTGCTGGAGCAAGCGGAAGCGATTGCTGATGCCTGACCAGCACGCACTGCTCAGCGCCTCGGGAGCGCACCGCTGGTTGGCCTGCCCGCCGTCGGCAACGCTGGAGGCCGGGCTGCCGGAGTCCACCTCGCAGGCTGCCGAGCAGGGAACCGCCGCGCATGCGCTTGCGGAGTGGAAGCTGCGCCGCGCCCTGCATGACGCGCCGACCACGAAGCCTGTCTCGAGCTGGCATGACGAGCAGATGGATGCCCTGACGGATGACTACGTGGCCTTCGTCCAGGAGCGGCTGCGTGATGTGCGGCAGGCGTGTGCTGATCCGCAAGTGCTCATCGAGCAGCGCCTGGACTTCTCCCACGTGGTGCCGGGTGGGTTCGGCACTGGCGACTGCGTGATCATCGCTGAGCCCACGCTTCAGATCATCGATTTGAAGTACGGCCAGGGTGTCATGGTCGAAGCCGAGCACAACCCGCAGCTCATGTTGTATGCGCTCGGAGCGTTGAATGCGTTCGGGTCGCTTTACGACATCACCGAGGTGGCGGTGACGATCTTCCAGCCCAGGCGCTCGAACGTCTCGACGTGGACGATCCCGGTGTTTGAGCTGGAGGCGTGGGCGGAACAGGTGGTGAAGCCTCGTGCCGCGCTGGCTGCCAGCGGTGATGGCGAGTTCGCTCCCGGTGAGTGGTGCCGGTTCTGCAAACTCTCACCTACCTGCCGGACGCGTGCTGAGGCGAACCTTGCGCTTGCCAAACATGAGTTCGCACCACCTGCCGAGCTCACCGATGCCGAGATCGCACAGGTGCTGGCCCAGCTTCCGGATCTGAAGGCCTGGGCTGCCGATGTGGAAGCGCACGCGCTGTCGCTGGCGGTGAACCAGGGCAAGAACTGGCTCGGGTTCAAGCTCGTCGAAGGCCGCTCGATCCGCAAATACTCCGACGAGTCCGCTGTCGCTCAGACGGCTGAGGCAGCCGGTGTCGACGTGTGGGATCGCAAGCTCAAGACCATCACCGCGCTGGAGAGGCAACTGGGCAAGAAGCGGTTTTCCGATCTCCTCGGGGGCCTCGTGGTCAAACCCGCCGGTAAGCCCACGCTCGTGCCCGAATCCGACAAGAGACCCGCACTGGAAATCCAGTCAGCAACAGATGAATTCACTGCAATCAAGTAACGAACAAGAAAGAAGGTAAGACAAGATGTCTGCAACCACGAATCCGACCCGTGTGGTCACCGGCGAGGTTCGCCTGTCCTACGCCAACATTTTCGAGGCGAAGTCCATCCAGGGCGGCAAGCCCAAGTACTCCGTGTCGCTGATCATCCCGAAGTCCGACACCGAGACCCTGGCCAAGATCGAACGCGCCATCGACGCGGCAATCGATGCCGGGATTGGCAAGTTCGGTGGCAAGCGCCCGAACAAGGCCGCCTTGAAGCTCCCGCTGCGCGATGGTGACATCGATCGTGACGATGCGGCGTATGCGAACGCGATGTTCGTCAACGCCAACTCGACCACCCCGCCACAGGTCGTGGGCACCGACCTTCAACCCATCCTGGACGCAACCGAGGTCTACTCGGGCTGCTACGCACGGGTGAGCATCAGCTTCTACGCGTTCAACACGAACGGCAACCGGGGTATCGCCTGCGGGCTGGGCAACATCCAGAAGCTGCGAGATGGCGAACCGCTCGGCGGCAACCGCATCAGCGCCGAGGCCGACTTCGGAGGCTTGACCACCGCGTCGGATGACTTCCTCAACTAGGAGAACGGAGAAACATCATGAACGAGTGTTATTCAGCAGCGCTGTGGGCCGGAACGACTCTGATTGTTGCCTGGGCGATCGGTTCCATCGTAGGTCACCTGCTCGGGGCATGGCTGGCCTCGTGGCTTGAAAACCGCGCGATCCGCAAAGAGCGCCAGTGCGTCACCCAGCTCATGGCAGATGCCGAAGCGCAGCGCGAGCAGTATCCCACGCCTGCTGAACAGTAACCATCACCCCCTGGCCGGGAGACCACGCACCACACGTGTGTGGTCTCCCGGCCCTTACCGCATTGTGGAGCCGATACCGTGCATGAGCTTTTCGTTGATCTTGAAACATTTTCGCCCGTCAACCTCACCAAATCTGGGGTCTACCCTTATGCCGAACACCCAGACTTCGACGTTCTCCTGTTTGGCTACTCCATCGACGGCAATCCCGTTAAGGTCGTTGATGTGGCCTCGAGTGAGCAGCTACCTGCCGAGGTTGCAGAGGCGCTGGTTGATCCGGGCGTGACAAAGTGGGCGTTCAATGCTGCCTTCGAGCGTGTGTGCTTATCTGCTTGGCTGGCCCGACACCACCCAGATCTCATCGCCGGTCGTAACTTTCTGGACCCAGCGCAGTGGCGCTGCACCATGGTCTGGTCCGCCTACCTCGGCCTGCCGATGAGCCTGGATCAGGTCGCCACCGTCCTTGACCTGCCGGTGCGCAAAGACAGTGCAGGTAAGAAACTCATCCGCCAGTTCTGTACCCCGGCCACACCCAGCGTCTTCAACCAGGGCGGGATGCGCAATCCACCCGCATCCGACCCGGACGGGTGGGAGCAGTTCATCTCCTACAACCGGCGCGACGTCGAGGTGGAGTTGGCCATCCACGACCGGCTCGCCGGTTTCCCGATGCCCGAAGCCGAGTGGGACACCTACGCCCTGGACCAGAACGTCAACGACACCGGCATTCGGCTCGACCGGGTGCTCGTGGACAACGCTGTGGCGTGCGACCGGCAGCACCGCGCCGCCACACTGACCCGCGCCCAGGAACTCACTGGACTGGAGAACCCGAACTCGCCGATCCAGCTCAAGGAGTGGCTTGCCGATCACGGCACGCCCCTGCAGTCACTGACGAAAGACGAAGTCGCCGCCGCGCTCGACACCGCTACCGGCCAGGTGCGTGAGGTCCTCCTGCTGCGCGGTGAGCTTGCGAAGTCGTCGGTGAAGAAGTACGAGGCCATGCAGCACGTGGCAGGTCGTGATGGGCGCGGACGGGGATTCCTCCAGTTCTACGGGGCAGGGCGCACCGGGCGTTTCGCTGGCCGCCTCGTCCAAGTCCAAAACCTGCCCCGCAACTACCTACCAGACCTCAGTGAGGCCAGAAGCCTCGTGAGGACCGGAAACTATGATGCGGTCGAGCTGCTCTACGACTCCGTTCCCGACACCCTCTCGCAGCTCATCCGCACGGCGTTCATCCCCGCCGACGGGCACCGGTTCGTGGTGGCCGACTTCTCCGCGATCGAGGCGCGGGTCATCGCGTGGCTTGCAGGCGAGGCCACCACGCTTGAGGCCTTCCGTGACGGGAAGGATTTGTACTGCGAGACCGCGAGCCGCATGTTCGGGGTCCCCGTCGACAAGCACGGAGCCAACGCCGAGCTGCGTCAGAAGGGCAAGATCGCAGTGCTCGCCTGTGGCTATCAAGGCGGCGTCGGTGCCCTGAAAGCCATGGGGGCGCTGCGGATGGGGCTCGCCGAGTCCGAGCTCCAGCCGCTGGTCGACGCGTGGCGGGCAGCCAACCCGAACGTCGTGCAGCTGTGGGCCGACATCAACGCCGCCGCCATCGAGGCCATCTCTACCCGCCTGCCGACAAGTGTTGGTGCGCTGACCTTCACCGTGGAATCCGGGATCATGTTCATTCGCCTGCCCTCCGGACGCCGCCTGGCCTACGTCAAACCCAAGCTGGGTGAGAACAGGTTCGGTGGCACTGCCATCACGCACGAGGGCATCACGACGGGTCGAAAGTGGGGCCAGTTGGAAACCTACGGTGGGAAACTCACCGAGAACATCGTCCAAGCCGTCGCCCGAGACCTGCTCACTTTCGGCATGCACCAGGTCGATCGCGCTGGGCACAGGATCGTCATGCACGTCCACGACGAGATCGTGGTGGAGACCGCCACGGCCACCGTGGACGAGATCTGCAAACTGATGGCCATTACGCCTGACTGGGCAGCGGGGTTGCCGCTAGCGGCAGACGGGTACGTGTGTGATTTCTACATGAAGGACTGATATTGCTGGGCGGAATCGAGGCGACGATGGACATAGGAGAACAAGCTGAAGGCATCGAGGAAGTCATGTTTACCTTCCTCACTACCTAGTCGGGTTTTGTGAGCGCGGGGATTGCGATAGTGCCCGTGGATCCCTATAAGCAGGTTCTTAAAACCCTTGTGCTCTGATTTTTCCGACTCCGTGGAAAAGTTATTAATCACGAGCTTAGGGGCAGAATTGTTTGTTCCCAAAGCTGCGTCGAACAACTCCTGACCATCGTCGGTCAAGCTAGTAAGGATACAGATGCGGTCGGGGATCGACTTGGCTGCCTCGGATATCGCGTGGAACAGAGACTCCGCGATCAGTTCTTGGCTGCAATACTCCATTAGGCGTTCGTGGGTACCGCGCCGCTGAAGTTCCTCCACGAGAGAGCTGGTAAGACGCTCGATATCATCGAATGTGCGTGCCGCCTCAGCGAGTTGGGTCAACTCGCCAGCATCGTCGATATGCCATCCTTCGGTCGCCAGCACCTTGTTGAGCAAGCGGCGCAAATCATTCCAACGCTGACGATCGGTGGTATGCCGTGCCGGGCTCATCGCAGTCGTTATGAACTCACGAGTGAGTTGACCTGCTTGCGCTGCGGACATTCCTTCCGTAAGCGCGCCAAACAGTCCTTCTCGCTTACTCCCGGCAACACGCGGTGGCGCACCAATGTCGAGGAGAAGCTCGTCGATTTGGCTTCCGCTTAGGCCCGGCAAATCGGTACTTGCCAGGACATTCGCAATACTGCGGATAGTCGAGCGTTGGGAGAAAGAATCGGACTGCATCACCGCTCCAGCTTCTCATGTGAGCGAGTGGCCTGAGTATTTCAGCAAGACCCGGGTGTCCGGATTCTTGCGCGCTCAGGGGCGTATGCGTGAGAGCCCGACGCGGCCGCACCCGTGGCTTGCTGGAATTCACGTCAATCCTGGCTCTTAGAAGGAGCCAGACATGGCTACGAGAGATCTTCAGGTATTCACCAACGATGCCTTTGGAATGATCCGAACTGTCGAGCATGAGGACAAGGTGTATTTCTGTGGCCGCGATGTGGCCACCGCCTTGGGGTACAAGGATCCAGTTAACGCCATCAAGCAGCATGGACGTGGGGTGGCGTTTCACCACCCCATCACGGATGCGCTCGGTCGCACTCAAGAAGCCCGGTTCATCACCGAAGGTGACCTGTACCGGCTCATCTTCTCCTCCAAGCTCCCCGCAGCCCAGGACTTCGAAGCCTGGGTTGTCGACGAGGTCCTTCCCACCATCCGCCGCCATGGCGTCTACGCTATCGACGAACTGTTGGACAACGACGAGTTCCTCGAGCACGCCATCGTCCAGCTTCGCTCCGAGCGGGCCAAGCGGCTGGCAGCCGAGCAGGCCCTGCTTGAGGCCGCCCCGAAGGTCTCCTACTACGATGTCGTGCTCCAGTCGGACTCGCTACTGACCATCACCGAGATCGCCAAGGACTATGGCTTGTCGGCGAAGAAGCTGAACTTGCTGCTGCACGACGCCGGGGTGCAGTTCAGGCAGTCCGGCCGCTGGTTCCTCTACGCCCCCTTTGCCGAGCAGGGCTACACGCAGTCCAAGACCCACGAGTACGACGAGGGTAAGACCCGCACGCACATGTACTGGACCCAGAAGGGTCGCTTGTTCGTCTATGACCTGTTGAAGAACCGGTTCGGCCTGCTGCCGGTCATCGAGCAGGACGGCGGTGCGGCATGACGACGACTGCTGTCAACATCGACCTGGGTTTCTCGCCCCACAACACGGAGGGCTACCCAGATCCCACTGCGTACAAGGCGCTGAAGAGTCTCCAGCGCGCCGAGTACGGATACCGGCCTTTGGTCTACATCTGCTCCCCGTACGCCGGTGACGTCGAGAACAACGTGGAGCTGGCTCGCGCGTTGTGTGCTCACGCGGTGTCACGGCACAAGATCCCGCTCGCGCCGCACCTGTTGTTTCCGCAATTCATGGACGACACCGACGCGAGCGAGCGCGAGTTGGCGATGTTTTTCAACCGAATTCTTCTGAGCAAGTGCGAGGCGATCTGGGTCTACACGGCCCGTGTCTCGACCGGGATGCGCTCCGAGATCGAATGGGCCCACCACCTCGAACTGCCGATCACCTATCTCGACGCCGACTTTCAGGAGGTCACCCTATGAAGGCGATGACGATGTTCACCGCGCAGGTGGCAGGCCAGCAAAACAACGCACACTACCCGAACCCGCACACCGTGACCACGGCAGCCGACCTGGAGGCGGTCGCCAGGTTGGATCATGTGGTTGCCGAGTACGTGGGTGGCAGGCGGTCGGCTGGCAGTTTCGTGACCTCGAACTGCCTGGTCATGGACGTCGACAACTCCCACACCGAGGAGCAGGCCGAATGGGTCACCCCGGAATCGCTGATTAAGAGGCTGGAGGGTGTGGCGTTGATGACCGCCACCTCCCGCAACCACCAGCGGGCGAAAGGAGCCCAGTCGGCAAGACCCCGCTTCCACGTCTACTTCCCGATAGACCCCGTAACTGATGCTGAGGCCTACGCGGGGCTCAAGAAGCAGCTCGCCGCCCGGTTCGAGTTCTTCGACCCTAACGCGATCGACGCTGGCCGTTTCATCTACGGCCACACTAATCCGAGTGTCACCGTGGTCGAGGGTAAGCGCACCATCGACACCTGGCTTGCCGACACGGTCGATGAGGACGTGTTCGCCCAGTGGGATGAGGGCACCAAGGCGATCGAGGAAGGCTCCCGGAATGCGACGTTGTCGAGGTTTGCTGGCAGGCTGCTGATTCGCCTCGGCACGACCGATGAGGCACGCGACTTGTTTGACCGCAAGGCTGCTCGCTGCAACCCGCCGCTGCCCGAGGCGGAGGTGGAGTCGATCTGGCGGTCGGCCACCCGGTTCGCCAAGACGGTCGAGAACCAGCCCGGGTATGTGCGACCAGAGGATTTTGAGGCGAGCCTGGATTCGGTACGCCCCGCCGATTACAGCGACGTCGGCCAAGCCCACGCCCTATCCAAGGCGTACCCGGACTCGCTGCGCTACTCGGAGGCCACCGACTGGCTCGTCTATTACGACGGTGTCTGGTACGAATCCGCTCCCGCTGCCCAAGCCGTCGCCCAGGAGCTCACCGAACGCCAACTGGCCGAGGCCCACGAGCTGCTCGAAGACGCCAAAGACCAGCTCGCCGCCACGGGGGCTGCCATGTTGTTGGCGTCGATGTCGAAGGCGAAAGCCCAGGCCATGTTCAACGCCGCCCAACAGGAGGCGTTCGCCGCGTTCGAGGACGCGAAAACCTATGCGGCCTACGCGCTCAAACGCCGAGAATCACGCGGGATCACCAACTGCCTGAAAGAAGCCCGCCCCATGCTGCTGACCACCCCTGAGCAGCTCGATGCCGACCCGTATCTGCTCAACACCCCATCAGGCACCTACGATCTGCGCCACGGGACCATGTCGCGCCACGACCATGATCCGGCGGATCTGGTGACCAAGCAGACCAGCCTCGACCCGGGCACCGACGGCGCGCACCTGTGGCAGGAAGCCCTCGAGGTGTTCTTCCAAGGCGATGCCGAGCTCATCGCCTACGTGCAGCGCATCGTCGGCCTTGCTGCGATCGGGCAAGTCTTCGTCGAAGCCCTCGTCATCGCTTACGGAGATGGTCGCAACGGCAAATCGACGTTCTGGAACACCATCGCCAGAGTCTTAGGCACGTATGCAGGCAACATGAGTGCTGATGTGCTCACGATCGGTGGGATGCGCAACGTCAAGCCTGAGCTGGCTGAGGCCAAAGGCAAACGCCTCATCATCTCTGCCGAATCCGAAGAGGGCGTGCGCATGTCCACCTCGGTGGTCAAGCAGCTGGCCTCCACCGATCAGATTTACGCGGAGAAGAAGTACAAGGCACCGTTTGCTTTCACCCCCTCGCACACCTTGATTCTCTACACGAACCATCTGCCCAGGGTGGGTGCGATGGATGCGGGCATCTGGCGCAGGCTCATCGTCATCCCCTTCGAAGCGAAGATCGAAGGCACATCCGACATCAAGAACTATGCCGACTACCTCTACACGCAGGCAGGCGGGTCGATCCTGGCCTGGATTATGGAGGGCGCGCGCCTCATCCACGCCGAGGACTACCACCTCAAGGCTCCTGCCCGAGTGGTGGAGGCATCGGCGGCGTATCGGGAAGAGAACAACTGGTTCGCTCAGTTCCTTGACGCCAACTGCGACCTTGACCCGGGGCTGTCGGAACGGGCCGGGGATCTGTATCAGGCCTATCGGGCGTGGGCGATGTCGACCTCCGGGTGGGCGCGTCCCATGGTCGATTTCAACGCCACCGTCGAACACCACGGCTTCACACGTAAAAGGACGATGCACGGCATGTTCGTCCACGGTTTGGCCTTGAAGAACGAGTTCGACAACTAATTCAGACGGGCCTTATGACGACCTATGACGACCCATATGTGAGTTTGCTATAGGGCAGAAAATATAGCCCTTAGGAAAAGTCCATATCGCATCGTCATAGGTCGTCATGGGCCTCTCACACGAGAGGACATGAACCATGAACGAGCAAGCAATCGAACAACACTTGAAAAAAGCCGTTGAGGCGATCGGTGGCCTGTGCTGGAAATTCACCAGCCCCGGCACCGCAGGGGTCCCAGACCGCATCTGCATCCATCACGGACGCGTCATCTTCGTCGAACTCAAAGCACCCGGACGCCTCCCACGCCCCATCCAACGCCGCCGCATCCAGCAACTCACAGACCACGGCATGGACGTGATCATCGTCGACAGCATCAAAGGCGCAAAGGAGGTGGCTGATGCGCTACGAGCCGCATGACTACCAACAACTGGCCACCGCCTTCGTTGAAGACCACCCGCAGGCCGCGATCCTGCTCGGGATGGGCCTGGGCAAAACGGTGATCACCTTGACGGCAATCTGGAACCTGCTGCTGGACTCCTTCCAGGCCCGCCGCGTCCTCATCGTCGCACCCCTGCGAGTCGCCCGCGACACCTGGCCCGCCGAGGCCACCAAATGGGACCACCTGGCAGGACTCACCATTGCCGTGGCCGTGGGGTCGAAAACCCAGCGGGTGGACGCGCTTGCCGCCGAGGCGATGGTGACCGTCATCAACCGCGAAAACGTGCCCTGGCTGGTGCGCCACCTCGGCAAAGCCTGGCCGTTCGACATGGTCGTCATCGACGAGCTGAGCTCGTTTAAGAACCACCGGGCGCAACGGTTCAAAGCACTCGCCGCCGTGCGGCCACGTCTCACCCGGATCGTGGGACTGACCGGCACGCCAGCAGCCAACGGGCTGATGGACCTGTGGGCGCAGTTCCGTCTCCTTGATGAGGGCCAGCGCCTCGGCAGGTTCATCACCCACTACCGCAACCGCTGGTTCGTACCCGATCGGCGAAACGGCCAGCAGATCTTCACCTACAAGCCCGCACCCGGTGCCGAGGACGAGATCTACGAGGCGATCAGCGACATCACCTTGTCGATGCGCACCACCGACTACCTGCGCCTGCCCGAGCTGACGGTCACCACGACGCTCGTCGACCTCGAACCGAAGGAGCTCAAAGCCTACGAGCGGTTGCGAGATGAGATGGTGCTCGACCTCGACGGGCAGGTCATCGACGCCGCGAACGCCGCAGCACTGTCAGGCAAGCTGCTACAGCTGGCCTCCGGCGCGATCTACGACGAAGAAGGCAACACCGTAGTGGTGCACGACCGCAAACTCGACGCGCTCGAAGACCTCGTGGAGGCCGCCAACGGTCAGCCCCTGCTGGTGGCGTACTGGTACCGACACGACCTGCAACGAATCACCGAACGATTCCCACAGGCTCGCGAACTGAAAACCAGTAGCGACATCGAGGCGTGGAATGCCCGTCAGATTCCGCTCGCGCTGATCCACCCGGCCTCAGCCGGGCACGGACTGAACCTCCAAGCCGGTGGCAACCTGCTCGTCTGGTTCTCCCTGACCTGGAGCCTCGAGCTTTACCAACAAACGAATGCGCGCCTGTATCGGCAAGGCCAGTCCGAGCCGGTGACGATCACCCACCTGGCCGCAGACCACACCCTCGATGAGGCGGTACTGGCCGCGCTGGACAACAAAGACATGACACAGGCTGCGTTGATCAATGCGGTCGCCGACACTCTGGGAAAGCAGGCACGCTCATGAACGACCACCCCATCTGGGACTACTTCGACTACCGCAAAGCCGCCATCGGCGTCCTCCAGGACTACGCAACCCAAGCTGTCATTCTCCAGCAAGGCGACGGGTACGCCAACGAGCTCAAAGCCTCACTGACCTCAATCGGCTCACCCCGATTCGACGGCCTGCCACGGGGCAACAACCCGCACGCCGGTGAAGCGAGAGTCTGCTCGATCCTCGACAACCTCGACGCGCTCAAAGCCCGCAACCAAAAAGCGCAGGCCTACATGGATTGGTTCAACCCGGCCTGGGAAAGCCTCAGCGACGATGACCGGCTGGTCCTCGAGGTCTTCTTCCTCGACGACCTCTCCGCCGAGGACGCCGCCGTCAAAGTCGCCGAACACTTCTACGTCGAACGCAAGACTGCCTTCGCCAAGAAGCAGCGCGCCCTTGCCCGCTTCGCGCGTCTCTTGTTCGGCAGAGACTGAAGCATTGGCGCGCATGAGTGTCGCAAAGAGGGGATGACTTTCAGGGTGTGCCTGTCGCATGCTGTAAGTGGTTGAAAAGTAGGTCCCGACCCCCAGACGAATCATCACGGTTCGTCTGGGGGTCGTTGCCATGAACGACAAGGGGCGGTGAGACGGATGCCTTTCAAACCCAAGCGCCCGTGCTCCCAGCCCGGCTGCCCCGAGCTGACCGAGACGCGGTTCTGCCCCGAGCACGCCCGCGCCGAGGACACCCGCTACCGGACCTACCAGCGCGACCCGAAGATCAACCGACGCTACGACCACCGGTGGCGAAAGATCCGCGCGGCCTACGTCGAAGCCCACCCGTTGTGCGAGGACTGCCTGGCCCGTGGCCGGTACACGCCCGTGGCTGAGGTCCACCACGTGATCCCGCTCGACCACGGCGGCACCCACGACGAGTCGAACCTGCGCAGTCTGTGCAAGCCGTGCCACTCGCGCCAGTCCGCGCTCGATGGCGACCGGTGGCGGCAAGCCCCTCGGGTCTACAGCTACTAAAAAGGGCTGTGTGCCCGCCTGTCGCGGCCTCCCTGCCGACCCTCACCTGTGCCAACCTCGACCCCGTTCGCCCGGCACGAGGCGACGTGGCGCGCTTGCCGAGGGGGTGGGGGCGAGCGGATCTCCACAGCTGGGCTGCTCCTCAGCGGGCGGGGCCAACCGTACACAAAACGACCGAATCAAACAGGGTATTAACCCCCAAGCCCTCCATCACCGGGCTAACCGCCTGGAAGGAGGCGAGATTTCATGGCGAAAGACGGAACACTGCGCGGCGGACGCAGAGCAGGCTCAGGTGCGAAGCCCACACCTGCGTTTGAGAAGATCACCGAAGGCAAAGACGCACGCGTCCTCCACATCGCGTCGCTCGACCCACCAGATCTGGAAGCGGGCGGGGATCTTGAAGGTAGCGTAATGCCAGAACCTTCGGCTTATTTGGCGGCTGTGCAGCGTGATGGTAACCCTTTGGGTGCTGACGTAATCTACCGCGATACCTGGAACTGGCTCAAGGAGCGCGGCTGCGAAAAACTCGTAGCTCCACGGTTGATTGAGGCTTATGCGCAGAATTTTGCTCGGTTCATTCAATGCGAAGAAGCAATCTCCGATTTTGCCCTGTTGGGTAAGCATCCGACCACGGGGGCGGCTATCGCGTCCCCATTCGTGGCCATGTCTCAGTCGTTTAGCAAGCAGGCGAATACGCTCTGGTACGAGATTTTCGATGTGGTCAAAGCCAACTCGCTGGTGGACTACTCGGGGCCGACTCCTGCGGATAACGTGATGGAACGGCTACTTCAGGCACGCTCATAGTTATTGGCGTAGTGCGGGTGCGGTGTGGGCGTAGATGACGACCACTGCAATCAAGGCGATACAGACGGCGAAGGGTGCCAGCGGGTTCCACCCGTAAAGGGCGGTCGAAGCCAGCGGGGCAATCGCGTACGCCAACCCATTATTAGCGTTAATGATGCCAGCCACTGCGCCTTGCTCATCTGCACTCATCTTCAAGGTTGGGCCAGTGTTGTACCCGGGCATCGCCAGTCCCATACCTACCCCCAGCACGATACACCCGACAACCAGTAAAGCGTGCGAGGAGGTAGGCCAAATGAGCACAGTTGCAACTAGTGTAATGGTCAGACCAGTACGTAAAAGCTTCGCTGCTCCCCACCCTGTCTTTGGAGCAATCACCGCTTGGGCAATGATCATGGTCACGCCCATGATGGTCAGGTAAATCGCGGAAATACCTGCGGTCGCAGTTGCCGACAGGGCGAAGCGGTCTTGAACAGTGAATCCAAAAATCGTAGCAACAGAAGAAAACACAAGAAACATCACCAGACCAGTTGCTAGCCAGGGAGCTACACGCGGATCAGTGAAGCGAATCCGTTGAGGCTTTGCAAAAAGTTGCCCTTGGCTTTGAGGTGCGAAACTCACCAAGAGAACAACCAGACCAATCACCATCACAACGGGCATGACCACCAAGGGCAAGAGCAGGCCACCAGCAGCGGCTAACACACCTCCAGTAACACCTCCAACAATGGAGGCCATCCCTTGAGCCGCTCCAATCATGCCCAGTGCTTTTACCCGCCCGTTCTCGCTGGCAGCATGCGTGACCAGGTGGGCTTGCGCGGTCGGGGCGATCGCTGAAATCCCTCCGCCATAGAGCAAACCACGAGTGATCACAACACCAAAAACTAGTCCGACACCGCCAACTACCTGGTTCATCCCCAGGTAGGAGACAATACCGAAGGCGCTCAAAGCGATGATCGCGATCACAAGCCCGGCAGCGAGTACACCTTTAGCGCCGACACGTTGGGAAGCTCGCCCCCAATAAGCACTCAAGCTCGCTAGTACAATCGCTGCCAAAGAGATAGTGGCGCCAATATGCCATTCCCGCAATCCCATCTGTCGTGACAGTGGCGCGATGATCGGATTGAGAATCATTTGCCCCATAAAGGCGAGAAAAACGATTCCCACTACCAGGTTCGCTTGCGCTCCTGGATCAATAGAACTCTGTGTCGGCTTATTACTACGAGGGTCAGGCATCACTACACTCCATTACTAGAACACTGTTTCACTTAGGGATATTGTAGAATGGTGTTCTAGTAAGGGTCAAGGAATAAGTTAAGGGTCACCTTATGAACACTGTGCTAACGGGGCGAAGGGCTGGGCTATCACGCGAGCTGATTGTCAAACAAGCTGTACAGTTAAGCGCGATCAGTGGCGTTGAGGGATGGTCAGTACGGGACATTGCCCGTGAACTGGGCGTGGTTCCCTCAGTGATTTATCATTATTTTCCAAACAAGGAAGCCATTTGTGATGCTGTTGTAGACCGGGTATGTGTCGGGATTGAAGTTCCCGACCCGGACCTTGAATGGAAAGCCTGGTTTCGAGCTATGGCTCACAATCTACGCCCCGCATTGTTAGCATATCCAGGGATTACCGACAGGTTCGCGCGGGGCAAGTTCACTGAACAGTTTTTGCCGATGATCGATGGAGCCTGGGCCAAACTACAAGAAGCTGGGTTTGGTGACAATTCGCCTGTGGCCTACACAATTATCGCGAACTCGATCATCCACACGATCGGAGCGAGAAACCTGCGCGCATCCAATCAAATCCAACCTCACCACAACCTGCACGAAATGCTTGTCAGGCTTGAGCCTATGATGGCTCAATCTGTTGGACTGACCAGTATTGTCAACTCTTACCTGGAGCCTCTCTCACACCTTGATGAAGAAGAAGCGATGTCCGAGGAATACTACGACCTCGTCATCGATGTGATCCTAGACGGCATCGAACACACCCTGCTGCCTTAACTCTGACCCACTTCTCAATCATCGTCTTAGTGAGCGCCCGCACAGCTGGCGCGGGTTAAGGCTCAAAATGCGGGTAGGACGTTTTTTCGTGCTGCCAGCCAAGCTGGTTGCCCGTTAGACGCAACTCCACGGCTTTTGGCACGGCGGGATCGGTGAAGTCCCACGATAGGGATGCTGATTCTCCGCCGATCTCAAGATCGGCCCTCACATTGGTTTTAGCGACGAAGCTGGGGTCACATGACGTTTTCGTGACGGTCGCTGCCTGCCCGTCGATTATCACCTCGCTTTGAGTCTTGGCGAATAGAGCATCGAGTGGCTCGAGCTGAGCTTTGCGCTCAGGGCTCGGTGCGTACTGGCCGTTGGCTACCGACTGATACGGGTCGTCGCGATGATGGCTCTCGTCAGACGTGCAGTCGATCTCCGCTTGGATTTCCATAGCCTTGAGTTCGGCCGCACCGTCGCCGCTGATTTCACGCACGGAGGCCTCGATCCGCCAGCGGTCTGCGTCAACACTCACGAGCGGGTCACGTCCAAAGTAGTCGCCTCCCCAGGAGTGCAGGGTGTTGCCGGCTTGCCATATCACATCCTTGACGGCGCCATCGGCAACCTTGACGGTGAGCAACGACTGCGGCTGATCCGGTGTTTCGAATGACATCGTTGATTCCCCGTCGATCGTGGCGCACGCGGCAGATGTCAGGGGCTTATCCGTGCTGTCAACGCTGAGCTTTGCGCTGATGGAAGGAGCTGAGGTGGTCGGGGGGTGATCTCGTGGCAGGCGAGGCCGAACTCTCAGGTGCGGTCTCGTCGCCACAACCGGCGAGCGTAGCTGCAAAAACCAGAGCCATTGCTGCACAGCGTTTCTTGATGCCATCCTTTCAACCCGGCGGTGAGCTGGGTCACGTAGGCTAGGGCGTTGAATCTACCGTAGGGCTTGGCGGGAGCACTAGCGCACGCGCCAAGCGCTGGCGGCCTGCTGCTGGCGCCAGTATGCGGCGAAGCGGCCATCAAGGGCGAGCAGGTCCTCGATGCTGCCGTCCTCGATGACGCGGCCGGCATCGAAGAAGATGACGCGGTCGGCCTGGCGGATGGAGGACAGGCGGTGCGCGACGATGATGCGGGTGCGGGGCGTGGTCTCCGAGCTCAGGGCAGCGGCGACGGCGCGTTCGTTTTCGGTATCGAGCGCGCTGGTGGCCTCATCGACTAGCAGCACGGGGGCGCAGCTGAGCAGGGCGCGGGCGATCGAGACGCGCTGGCGCTGCCCGCCCGATAGCAGCGTGCCACCGTCGCCGACCATTGTGGCCATGCCGTCGGTGAGTTGCGCGGCAACGGCATCCACGCGCGCGAGTGCGGTGGCGCGCTCGATCTGCTCGCCGGTGGCGTGGGGATTACCGATGGAGATGTTGTCCAGCAGTGTGCCGTCAAACAGGTACGGGTCTTGGAAGATGACGGCGATGAGGGCGCGGCGGGCGGCGGGAGTGAGCTCGGCGAGGTCCGTGCCCTGGATACGGATGCTTCCGGAGGTGGGCTGGTGGAGCCCGGCCAGCAGGAACAGCAGGGTGGATTTGCCCGAGCCAGAAGGCCCGACGATCGCGGTTGTGGTGCCCGGCTGGAAGGTGAGGTTCAGGCCGTCAAGCACGGGGCGCTCGCGCGTGGCGTCATAACCGAAGGTGACGTCGGCGACCTCGATCTGGGGAGCGGTTGAGAGGGTTGGTGTCGCGGTTCCGGGGTGCTCGCGCGGTGCGGCAAGCACGGTGTGGATGGTGCGCAGTGCGTTCGTGGTCAGTTGCAAGCCGGCGGTGATATCGGCCACGAGCGCCAGGGGCTCCAAGAAGCGGACGATGACGACGATGAGCGCGATCGCGGCGGCGGGGGAAACCTCGCCGGTGACGGCGCGGCTGACCGCGAGGGCGCTGAGCGCAATGAGGGCGAGCTGGGTCAGCAGAGTGAAAACCAGCTGTTCGGGCGCGCGGTAGGCGAGCAGTCGACTCATCGCATGAGTGCGCGCGGCAAGTGCCTGGCCGACATGGCTGCTCTCGGTATCGACGCGGCGGGCGGAGCGCAACGCCTGCTGGGTGCGGGCGAACTCCAGGAGGCGCTCGGACAGCTGGGCGTGGGCGCGATCCGCGGCGGCGTCGGCGCTGCGCGCCAGGCGCATCGAGAGGACGAGGGCGCCAAGCAGCAGCGGCAGGAACGCCAGCGCTGCAGCGCCGAGCGTCGGAGAAAACCACAGCAGGCCGATGCCGGTCGCGGCCGGAAGAATAAGGGCGTTCAGCAGCGGCGTCACCAGGTAGGCGATCAACCCGACGAGTTCGGGACCGGTGGCAGCGACCGCCTGACGCGTGGTGGCCAGGTTATCGCCGGTCAGCCACTGCAATCGGATGGTGGTGATGCGCTCGGCGACGGTGTGCTGAGCGTGATCCAGCAGCACGAAGCCAACAGCGTAGGCGTGGCGGGCCGCGGCGCTATCGCACCCCCAGCCAAGCGCCGTAGCGATCGCGATCATGGCCAGAGGGCGCCAGGCATCACCCGGCTGCGAGCTGAACAGGGCCGAGATGAGCGGAATGAGGGCGAGCGCCGCTGCGGCGCGTAGCGCGATACTTAGCGCCGTGAGCGCCAGGTAGGGGGTGATATGGCGGCGCTGGGCCGGTGGCAGCAGGTTAATGAGCGTGCGGATCATGAGGTGGCCTTCGTCTCGGCGGCTGCCCAGAGTTCGGCGTAGCGACCGCCGCGTGCGAGCAGTTCCTCGTGCCGACCCTGCTCGATGATCTGGCCGCCATCGAGCACAACGATGGTATCGACGCCAGTGATGGTGTGCAGGCGGTGAGCGATGAGCAGCACGGTGCGTCCGGCGGTCAGGCGGCTGACCGCCTGCTGGACGAGGTATTCGGATTCGGGGTCGGAAAATGCCGTCGCCTCGTCCAGCACGAGGATTGGGCAGTCGGCCAGCAGCGCACGGGCGATGGTGATGCGCTGGCGTTCACCGCCGGATAGGGCGATGTCAGCGCCCAGGATCGTGTCATAGCCGTCCGGTAGGGCGAGGATGCGCTCGTGAATGTGAGCGGCGCGGGCAGCCTGCTCCACCTCGTGCCGACTGGCATCCGGGCGAGCGAGCGCGATGTTCTCGTGGGCGCTGGCGCGCACCAGTTGCGGATTCTGGAAGACGAAGCCAACCCGCGAATACAGCTGTGATGCCTCGAGCGTACGAAGATCGTGGCCGCCGATGCGGATTGCGCCGTCGGTCACGTCGTAGAACCGGGCAAGCAGGCTCGCCAGGGTGGATTTACCCGCACCGGACGGGCCCACGAGCGCAGTGATGGTACCGGGCGCCAGGCGCAGCGAGACGCCCGACAGCACGGGGGTAGACGCGTCGTAGCCAAAGCTCACATCATCGAACTCGACGAGACCAGCGGGCCTCGGCGCGCTCGCCGCATGCTCGACCTCAGGCAGCGTGGACAGCTGCTCCTGGTCGAGCATGACCTGGATCCGGCGTGCCGCGAGCATACCGTCGCGCAGCGCCTGCAGACCGTAGCCGACGCCCAGTAGCCGCGCACCGAACGTCGTGCCAAGAAAGAGGAAGGGCAGCAGCGAGATCGGATCCATCATGCCCGCGGTGATGAGCGCGGTGCCCACCACGCAGCTGAGGAACAGGAACGTCGCGGGGCGCGTGACCAGATCGATGAAGGTTTTGCGGCCGCTGAGCGGCTGCTGCCAGGATCGCAGGAAATCGAGGTAGTCTCGCAGGCTCCGGGTGAAGGGCGCGGCGGCTGCACCCCCGAAGACGCGCACGACGGCCTGCCCCTGCAGGTAGGCGTCAGCAGCGCTGGCCATCTGCTGGCGCCACTGCGGCGCCTGCACTACGCGCGGGCCCGACTGCGTCATCATGATGTACATGCCGATCAGGTAGGCGAGCACCGGCAGCAGCAGGGTGAGCGCCACCCGCCAGTCGATCACGAACAGGTAGCCCAAGACGGCCACAGGCGCGACGATGGCGCCGACCGCATCGGGCACCGCATGCGTGATGAGGTAGTGCATCGCCAGCGGATCATCGTGCACCAGCTGCTTGATGTGCGCCGCGCTGCGGGTATCGAAAAACCCGAGGGGCACGCGTCCGAGCGTCATCAGCAGTCGGGTGCGCAGGTCCTGACTGACGCGCGCATCGACGATGTGCAGCCAGGTCATCAGCCCGGTCGTGAGTAGCGCGCCCGCGATAAGGACCAGGCCGGCCCACCAGCCCAGGCGGATGAGCGCGTCGGTGCCGGCGCCGACGAGCAGCAGCCGGGCGAGTTCGACGAGCAGGACGTAGGGGGCCAGCTGCGCGAGTGTGGCCAGCGCTTGCACGATCGCCGCCAGGATGAAGGTTGTGCGCAGCGGGGCGAGCAGGCGCCGACCGGCCTCAGCCCGCCACGTCCCGCTGATAGGCGAAGCCTCGCCGGCCGCAGGTACCTGCTCGGCGGCAGCCTCGGGCAGATCCTTGGGGCGTTTTTTGCCGAATGCCCGCCCATAACACCAGTAGGCGCGGGCTTGGATTTCGGACTTCGGGAAGCCAAAATCGTTCATCAGGCGGCGACGCACATATTTCAAGCTGTCGGACTCACACGCCACCCACGCGCTCCAGTTCGACCAGTCCCGCGCAGCCAGTCCCGCCGCCAGGCTCGCCTCATCGACGCGCGGCACCCAATGCACTCGCGCGCGCGGATGCGTGCGGATTTCCAGCATGTGGTCATCGAGCGTGTGCTCTTCCAGGTACAGTTCGACCGGCAGCTCGGATGGAAGCACCTCGAGGATTGAATTGATGGCGGGCAGCGACGCGGCATCACCAATGACGAGGTATCCGTCGGGTAGTTCCTCGGGCAGGACGAAACCCGTCGAGCCGAGCGTAGTGACCGCGATGGTATCGCCCGGCTGTGCCTGGCTTGCCCAGCTGGAGGCCGGCCCGGCAGGTTCGTGCAGCACCACGTCGATCGCGAACTCACCGGTATCCGGGTCGGCCTCGACGATGGTGTAGCCGCGCTGATGTTCCTGGTCGCTGCCGTCCGGATCGGGGAACCAGAACCGCAGCCAGGCCGTGGGCGCGAGAACGACCTCGGCAAGCAGACTTGCACTCACCAGGTGGATTCGCACGAAATGCGGGGCGAGGTAGGTCACGGCCGTGACTGTTGCGCTGTGGTCGCGCGCTCCAAATCCGCGCGTCAGCACGCCCTCAAAACCCCGTTTCGCCATGTGCATTCCCTCCTGCGCCGCGCCACAAATTAAGGTGACCCTAACCTAAGTCGAGGGCGGGGTCAAATGCGTCGGCGCGGCACCTAGGGCTGCAGGCTCGCCACCAGCTCGCGCACCCGAGCCTGAATCTCGTCGCGGATCACGCGCACGGTGGCAAGGTCCTGCCCAGCCGGATCGGCCAGCTGCCAATCCTCATAGCGCGTGCCGGGAAAAACGGACACGCATCGCCGCAGCCCATCGTGATGACGACGTCGGAGGATTGCACGTCCTCAGCCACCAGCACCCTCGGGCGCGCCGCGGCCAGATCGATCCCGACCTCCGCCATCGCCTCTCGTACCACGGGGTTGATCGAATCAACGGGGGCGGAGCCCGCGGAGCGGACCTCAATGCGTCCGCCGGACAGCGTCTTGGCAAAAGCCGCCGCCATCTGGGAGCGGCCTGCATTGTGAACGCACACAAACATGATCGTGGGTCGGGTCATAGCCCCATTGAACCGCAGGCGTGGGCAATGGCCAAGGCAAGGTTTAGCCTGGAAGGGTGAGCCTATGGCGCGACAAGCAGCAAGCCCGGGCGGCCGAGGTGCCGCCCTGGCTACTCGCCGTCCTTGCCATGCTTTCGGTCCAACTCTCGGGAGCCTTCGCCGTTGGCTTGATCAACGACGTCGGGCCGCGCGGGGCTGCCTGGCTGCGCGTGGCCGCCGGCGCCGTCCTCATCCTGGCAATCGCGCGCCTGCGCCTGCGCGGTATGACGCCTGCGCGGTATGACCTGGCGTGACGCCGGTCTCGTCACCGCCCTCGCCATGATCGGCGTCGTCTTACTGACCCGGCCCTGGATCGGTAACGTCGACGTCGTCGGCATCCTGTTCGCCCTCGGCTCCGGGCTCGGGTGGGCGCTGTATATCGTCTTAACCCAACGCGTCGGCGATCGGTTTTCCGGCATCAGCGCCCTCGCCTACACCATCCCGATCGTCGCCATCGCCTACGCGCCCATCGGGCTACCCGAGGCGCTGCCGTATCTGTCCCTGCCGGTCATCGCCACGGCGCTCGGGCTCGCACTCCTGATGCCGGTCATCCCTCTCGCCTTCGAAATCGTCGCGCTGCGTGCCATGGCCCCGGCCGCCTTCGGCACCCTCATGTGCTGGAGCCCGCGATCAGCGTGCCTATCGGCGCGATCGTCCTCGCCCAAGTACCGCTGCCAATCCAGGTCCTTGGCATCGTGCTCGTCGTCGCCGCCGGAATCGGCTCGGAGCGCTTCGCCGCCCGCGATGTGTCGCCCACGCCCATCACGTGGCCGGAGAGCGACGAAGCCTAGGTCAGCAGGGCCCGCACCTTCGCGTCGGTCGCCTTACCCGAGATGACCGTGCCCTTTTCAAACAGCTCGATCACCCGCGGATTGATATAGGAATCGCGCGCGATCGCCGGCGTATTGTGTAGCCACTCGGCCGTCGTCTTGATCGCCGCCGTCACGGCCCCGGGAGAGGTATCGCCCGCCTTGGCCGCGCGCGACAGGGCCTGCGCCGCGACGGCAGCGAACAGACAATCGCAACCAGTTCCTAGTGGTCCTAGGACTCTCCTCTCGTCACCCGGGCAGTTAGACACGTAGAATAAAGTCATGCGCTTTCCGGCAACCGTTCTGCGCGTTCTCGTCGCCTCCCCATCCGACGTACCCGATGCCCGAGATGCAGTCGAGGGCGCTCTGCACTCATGGAATCGACTCCACGCGACGACTCGGAATGTAGTCTTACTGCCGTGGCGGTGGGAGACCAATTCTGTACCGCTGCTCGGAGGTCACTCTCAGGAGATCATCAACACCCAGGGAGTCGACGGAGCCGACATCGTGGTCGCGCTCTTCGGCAGCCGACTCGGCTCACCAACACCAGATGCAGTGTCGGGAACAGTTGAAGAGATTGAGCGAGCAGTAAACAGCGGGAAACCGGTACACCTGTTTTTCTCAAGAGCCCCACTGCCTCATGACGTCGATACTGCGCAACTCGAGGGTCTCCGAAATTTCAAGAATGAAATCAAGGAGCGGGGACTGCTCGGAGAATTCGATGACATCCGCCAACTGGAGAACCAAGTCTGGGCTGCCGTCGAGCATGACCTAGTCAAAATCGATCTCTCCGTGGTCGGGGTGCGCCATGAGCCGCTCGACGTCCGCTTCCGCGTCGAGTCAAAGAGCGAGCGACACGAAAAGGAAATTGACAAGCGCGGCAAGATCAAATACGAAACGAAACACTGGTTTGAGGTTACCAATACTGGTGATCTCGCTGCTGAAGCGGTGACCTTCGAAGGCCAAGCCGCATCGGGCCTTATGAGACTCCTTGTGGATGATCAGCCAATCACGCTGGAACCTGGGGTCATCTGGAAAGTGCCAGTCTCGTATTCGATGGGCACCGCAGGCACAAAGCTAACCGTTCACTGGGTCGAAGATAATGAAAAACAGTCGAAGACTTTCGACGTCCAATGAAGCGCGAGGTTACGTCGGTGAACCAGTCAAGCGGCTAAATCGTAGTTCGCGCGCGTTTGTATCCGTCGTGGCATGAAAGTTTCGATGATGCGCTCGCTGGGGGAGGGGCGCATCAGTTCCACCATCAAGTCGATAATGAGCTGAGACGTACGGAACTGACCATTGGTGCCGGACACGCTCAGCTTAGAGAGCATGTACTCGTACAAATCACCCATGAAGTCCTTGTTGCGCAGATCCAGTTTGTTGATCAGCGTCATCACAGACTTTAAGGTGTTTGGGTTTTCAATGCCGAAGTTGGCAGAGCGCATGTGCTGCGCCATCACACCTTTGCCAGTAGTGCCCTTTGTATCCGCACCTAGATTGCGGAGGAAGGGGAAGACCTCGTCCGCCATAAGATTCTTGACCTGGGTTGGGTCAGTGACGGCGAGGAGGTCCCGCCAGCGCAAGTGCTGCTGGTCCGGGCCAAAAATATCGCGGGACTCCGGTACTGTTACTCCCAGTGAGCGCTGCTGGTCAATGCTATTTTGCTGCTCATCCAAGAGGCGGAGAAAAAGTAAGTACGTGAACTGCTCAATCACGTTCATTGGATTAGTGATGCCGCCGGTCCAGAACACGTCCCAGATGCGGTCGACATCATTTTTCAAAGCACCAGTAATCATGGAGCCAAGTGTATCGGCAGGGGCGGACCCCGAAACTCATTGGCTATCGCGTGGCTCGACCAGGTGTGCGAGTGGGGTGGGGACACCGCGCTGTTGAGCTTCCCACAAGCTTCCCACTAACTTCCCAGAGTGTTATGTCGAGTGGGAAGTTAAGTGGGAAGTTAAAAACGCCTCGCCGGGCAGACAGCTAGCTCTTTCTCTCTGTGGTGTCTTCCTCGCCTGTGCCGTCGGAGGTGGACACTTCGGTTTCAGTGGTCTCAGCCATCTCGTTGGTCTGCTGGTACCACTCGGTCAGCTGCTCCATGCCGGTTTCCACACCGGCAACGGAGCCGACACCTTGGCCCTCGTCGGCACGCTCGACAGCGAGCTCGAAGTCATTGCCGTACTCTTCCAGGCCGCGGATGACGGCATCGCGGACAGCGGTCTTGGCGAAGGTAGTGCGGATAGCTTGCGGGTCAGTCGTGAGATCCTTAACGAAGGATACGAGCAACGCAATGATGATCAGCACGAATGGCATTGCCGTCAGAATGGTCAGTGACTGCAGGCCAGACAGTGCGTCTTCGCCGCCGGTGAGAAGCATGACCACGGCGATGCCCATCATGAGAACACCAAAGAAGACTACGACCAGCTTATTCGGTTCCGGATCGCCCTTGGAAGCCATCGTGCCCATCACCACAGATGCCGAGTCAGCAGAGGTAATGAAGAAGATAGCCAGAATCACAACCACCAGGGCAGAGACCACACCACTAAACGGCAGCTCGCCGATCAGGTTGTAAAGCACCTGCTGGGCAGAAGCCGAGCCGTCAAATCCGGGGACATTGTTGCGAGCGAAGTCCATAGCGGTGCCACCAAAGACAGCGAATGCGAGCATCAACACAAACGTCGGCACGATGATGGTGACCAAAATGAACTCACGAATCGTGCGGCCACGGGAAATGCGGGCAATGAACATACCTACAAAGGGAGCCCAGGCAATCCACCAGGCCCAGTAGAACACGGTCCACGCGGCTTGAAAGTCCAGTGTTTCTTGACCCCACGACAGCGAACGCGAAGACATATCCAGGAAGTTGTCCAGGTAGGTCAAAATGCTAGATGGCAGAAGGTTGATCAAAAACAGCGTTGGACCAGTGATGAAGACGAAGAAGATAGCCAAGAAGGTCAGCATGATGTTGGTATTCGACAAGAGTCGAATACCCTTCGACACACCAGAGACCGCCGAGATAATAAAGCCAACGCTCAGCACCAAAATAATCAGCAGCAGCACGGCCATTGACGGTGTGAAACCCGAAAGCGTTGAAATACCCTCGCCAATCTGCAGTGTGGCAATACCCAGCGAGGCGGCAGTACCAAACAGTGTAGCCACAATCGCCAGAATGTCGATAGTGCGACCGATGGGGCCATCAGTGCGTTTCAAAATTGGCGCGAATAGCGAGGAAATTAAGCTGGCGCGACCGCGTCGGTAGGTCGAATACGCTAAAGCGCCACCCACCAGCGCATACAGTGCCCACGGTGAGAATCCCCAGTGGAAATCGGCCTGGGCAACTGCTCGGTGCAGCGCCTCTTCAGTGTGGGGCTCAACCGTCAGCGGCGGAGGCGAGTGGTAGAACTCCAGCGGTTCAGAGGGGCCGAAGAAGAAGATACCGACACCGATACCGGCAGCGAACATCATTGCTACCCAGGAAAAACGGGAGTATTCAGGTTCCTCGTCGTCCTTGCCCAGCTTGATATTGCCATAGCGGGACATCGCCACACCCAGCATCACAATGATGCAGGCAACCAAAATGACGTTGAACAGCCAGCCGAAGTTTTCCAGGCCCCAGGACAGAGCGGCCGAAGAAACCGAGGAAACTGTTTCAGGGCTGGTGACACCCCAAATGACAAAGGCGATAATCAGCACCGCGTTGACGCCGAAAACCAGCCGGTCCAGACCGAATTTGTATTTCAGTTCTTCAACACTGAAACCCGGCACCAGACCTGGGTGCATATTCGCAGGATAGAGGCCGATGGCGCGCTTGGCACGCATACCGCGAGCTTTATCCAGGGTCTCATCAAGAGGGCTTAGATTTTTCTTTTGACGCTGTTTCTTTTCGCCGCTCACGTCGACTCTCCTTTGTTTACTTGTCTCCTTTAGTTAACTCCTTTTCCCGACCAGCTGTCGTATAAAAGTAAGCAGTGCGACGTTTAGGGGACTCGGTGAGTCCAGCCCTCCGTGCCGTATTTGGTGTCAATAAGGTGCTGCGCCGCAGCGAAGTCCTCGTCGGAAAGCGATGCCTCGGCGGCACCGTAGCGGTTGATGAATGTCTGCTTCATCGTGTCGATGACTTCCGCGCGGCTGGCACCGGTCTGGCGACGGAGCGGGTCGACGCGCTTCTTCGCACTACGTAGCCCCTTATCGGCAATCTTGGCCTTGCCAATGCGCAGGACTTCCATCATTTTGTCGGCATCGATGTCATAACTCATGGTGACGTGGTGGAGCACTGTCGAACCACGGCGCTTCTGTGCGGCACCACCAATCTTGCCGCCATCGGAGGTGATGTCATTGATGGGGACGTACCACGCATTGACGCCGAGCTGCGCGAGTGCAGCGATGACCCAGCGGTCGAGGAATTCATAGGATTCGACGTAGCTAAGACCAGCAACCAGCTTCTCTGGCACATAGAGCGAGTAGGTGACGCAGTTGCCGCCCTCCATGAACATCGCGCCACCGCCGGAGAGACGACGCACCACTTGCACATCGTGCTTCTCTACGCCCTCGGGCTCGAGTTCGTTGACATAAGACTGATATGAACCGATAACGGTGGCACGATCATCCCAATCCCAGAAACGCAGAGTCGGGCCACGCTGCCCGGAATTGACTTGATCAAGAAGGATTTCGTCGAGCGCAACATTCATCACCGTCGGCAGGACACCCGGCTGCAACACCTCCCACTCCAGATCTGTGAAGTCGACAGCCTGTGTCAGTGCGCGGCGAACGACTTGCGCAATGATGTGGGTATCAAAACCGTGCAGTCGCACCTCGCGGCCAGACTGATCCTCAAAATCCTTTAGCGCCGCATCGAGGCGAGCCTGTAGGCGTTCCGTATTGTCCCCGGCAGGCGCACCGAGGAGAGCGTCATTAATAATGTCGTAGGCTTCATCGGGTTCGAGGAAAAAATCGCCCGAAATGCTTATCGACGAAATCGTGTCACCTGTGGTCTCACAGTCGGCAACAACCAATTTGCCGCCGGGAACCTTCATTTCTGAGTGAAATTTCTGTGCGGGGGTCATGGGTTTCGATGGTACTCGCGCCGGGCGTTACGATGTCCTCCGTGTTTACCTCATCAACCTGCTGGTTCTCACCGCATTGGGGTGGTCGCTGGCGAGCCGTCGTAAAGCGAGCTTCGGCCTTGCCGGGCTGATCCTGATTCCGGCGATCGCGGCGTTCGGTACCGCCATTTGGAAGATGATGAGCGGTGAGCCGCCAGAGCCACTAACGCTGTCGGTGACGGCAATTATCGCGATGGTCATCAACCTGGTCTGCGCGATTTTGCTGATAAACCTGCGCAAAGCCGACAGTGCGCTCATGCGCGGCGCGTGGTTGGCGGCGCGTAACGACGTCCTGGCGAACCTGCTCATCCTCGCCGCCGGAGTGGTCACCATTTTCTGGTTCAGCGCATGGCCGGACATTGTCGTGGGACTTGTCATCGGCGTCATTAACCTCACGGCCGCAAAGGAGGTCTACGAGCAGGCGCGTGCCGAAGACCCCGAGCTGGAGATGGATGATGATGACGACGACTAGCGCTGGCTAGTCGTGTGCGTGGGCTGGGGAATAGCGAGGTCGGGGAGGGAAGGGAGGCTGGGGCCTACTTCCACATATCCTTCTGCCACTGCGGCTTATGGGAGTAGGTGAACTCGTAGTATTCCTTGTTCTTCAGCTCACTGGCTGCGGCCTGGTCAATGACAACCGTGGCCCGTGGGTGCAATTGCAATACAGACGCGGGCATCGAGGCGCTCAGCGGGCCCTCGATGGAGGCGGCAATAGCATGCGCCTTTGCGGTGCCGGTGGCCAGTAACAGGAGATGGCCCGCACGTGAAATAGTGCCAAGCCCCTGGGTGACCACGTGGTACGGCACGTCGTCCGCGGAGTCGAAGAACCGGGCGTTATCCAGCACGGTCTGCGGGTGCAGCGTCTTAATGCGGGTCAGAGAACTAAAAGAGCTGGAGGGCTCGTTAAACCCGACATGCCCATTGGTGCCGATGCCCAGCAACTGAATGTCAATGCCACCGGCCTCGATAATCTTGCGTTCGTAGTCCTCGCAGGCTGCGCCGATGTCGTCCGCGAGGCCATCGGGAATATGGACACGCGCCGGGTCAACATCCACGTGATCTGAAAACTCATTGTGAATCACGTGGTAGTAGCTCTGCTCATGCTCGATGGGCAGGCCCACATACTCGTCGAGTGCGAAGAAGCTGCAGTCCTTGAAGGTGACTTCACCAGCCCGATGGCGACGAATCAGTTCCCGATACGTCGCAAGCGGGGTCGATCCTGTTGCTACACCGAGGTTTCCACCTTTGTTGGCGTAGCACGCGAGGTAGTCCGAAGCGATGTTCGCGACTTCAGCCTCAGAATCGACGATGATGATTTCCATGGTGGAACACTCCAGAAAAAGCTAACGCGCGGCAGAAAATGAAAAACGCTCAGGGCAAGGCCGTAGGTGCCGTTGCCCTGAGTGTTTAGTCGTACTGAGTTACTTCACCCAGAAGTTACCGTTCTCATCCTTGTAGATGATGTCGCCGGCGTAAGCAACCTGGGTCTCGTTAACCTGAAGATCAACCAAATCCAGCGTTTCGACGATTGGCTCAATGTAGACACCACCGTTAAACCAAACCTTGAAAGCATCTGCCGAAGTTGAAGAACCGGAGAAACGGTGTGCCTCATACTTGTGCACCGGAGCAAAGGGGCAGCTGATCGCCTGTGCGATAGCAGGAGAGGCAGCAACAGCGCCAAACACAGTAGCGGCGCCAATGGTGACAGCGGCGACGGATCGGGTGAACTTCATGATTAATTCCTTCCCAAATTAGGGATTTAACGGTGCCATGGGGGAAGACATCATCATAAATATGAATGTCAAGAACAGGTCTGACATAAATATTACAGGGTGAAGACTATCAATAAACAATTGTCAGCGAATGGTGCTGGGAAGTTCATACCAGCAGCCGTTGGCCGAGAGTTCCGGGGCTACAACAGTGCTCGCTGTCAACTACCGCCACTCGGCACTTGCCGGGTCAATACCTTCCTTACGGGCCTGAGCTTCGATTAATTCCAGCAGGTAGCCAGCATTGCCGCGGTAATACCGGTCAAACCGGGAATCAGCGACGTACATGCGAGCCAGCAGAATCTGCTTTTCTCGACCGGCCTCGTAGAAGCGGGTAATAGAGGCCAAGTGACGGTCAACTAGCTCGGCCGCCTCTTCGGAACCTGGCTCCACGTGTCGCTCAGCAGCGTCGGCAAGCGCATCGGCAAAATCCTTAGCCTCTGCCTCAAGAGCGGCCCAGTCGCTGTCGTCCATCTTTTCCTGAGCCTGCTGGGATTGCTCCCACTCGGTGGTGTCGCCCCAGCGTTCCTCAGCTTCGGCTTCTAGATTCTGCCAATCGCGGCCCAAGAGCTCTGCCTTCGTCTTTGCTTCCATTGTGTGTCCTTCCTCAATCAGTTTGTCCAGAGACTGCACCATGTGGTGCAGGTCAGCGATCTTCTCGGTGAGAACAGTTCGCTGTGCGAGCAAACGATCTTTCCGACTTTTCGGGGAGGAATCGCCGTGGATGAACTCCTCGATAGTCTTCAACGGCACACCAGCGGCGCGATAGACCAGGATCTCCAGCGCGGTGTCGATGTCCTCATCGGTGTAGAGGCGGTAGTCGGACCACGTGCGATACTGCGGGCTGAGCAGCCCGATGGCATCCCAATGTCGCAGCGTGCGCGTGGTAACGCCCAGGAGCTCGGCTGCCTCGCCGATGGTGTACTCGTTGTCGTTGTTGCTCACGGGAATCATCTTTCTGTTTGACGTCGCGTCAAGGTCAAGACCCGACGCCGAAATCCGTCGAAGAAGTTAGTTGCGGCAGCCGTAGGTGTGCCGTTCCCGCGACTGTCAATCTGCGGGGCCCGACCGCAAGAGCCGAAGCCTGTTGATTGCCGCCACAACCTCCTGGAAACGAGGCTCCGCCAGATGACCAGAATTGGTAGACGCAGCTGCCGCGTCGAAGAGCGAATGACAAAAGTTGTAGTACTCACGCTGAATTAGCTCGGTGAGGTCAGTACGTCCATCGAGCTGCTTTACGACGGCGCCCAGAATCCGGGCAATGGCTTCTGTTTGGGAGGAATCCATCAATTGGCCGACAGCGCGCAGGTCAAGATTGTCCTTGCCCACCTGAATCAGTTCGAGGCAACGAGCACGCGGTGGCTTAGGCGGTTTCGCGCCGCTACCGCGCCCGCCGCGACTGCCACGACCACCGCGCCCACCGCGACCACCATCCCCGTGACCACCGCGACCACCATGTCCACCACGGCCCCCATCGGCAGGGAAGTCAGCCTGTAGAAAACGCTCACCGATCTGCGCAAAAGCAAGCGATGGCTCAGCCGGAGTAGCCGATTCGCACAGCTCACGGGCGCGCTCGGTGACGTCGTAAGGCGTGTACGCATCCATAGCGATGACAGTGTCCGCGACATCGATGAACGCACCAGAACCACCCGCGACGATGACCGTGGAGATCCCGTGGTTCTCCCAGAGCTCGCGGACCCGTGCGACCAGTGGAGTAATCGGCTCCCGGTCATCGGGGATGAGTCGGCGCATGCGCTCATCGCGAATCATGAAGTTGGTCGCGGAGGTGTCCTCATCGATGAGCAGCACTCGCGCACCGGAACCCAGCGCCTCCATCAGACCCGCAGCTTGGGAGGTCGACCCCGATGCGTTCGCCGTGGAAAACCGGGTCGTGTCATCACCGGAGGGAAGACCGTTGATAAACGGTGAGATATCCACACCAGTGATGGCCCGGCCGTCCTCGGCACGCAGCGCAACCGCAGTCTCATCGGCGACCACAAACTCGCGTCCATCGCCAGCGACATGGTTATAAACGCCCGTGACCAGGGAGGACAACAATGTGGACTTACCGTGATAACCGCCGCCGACAATCAACGTCACGCCTCGTGGAATGCCCATGCCGTGCACCGTTTTCCCCGAAGGTAGCTGAAAACTGTGCTGCAACGATTCCGGCGAGATAAACGCAGTCGCGCCGGGCTTCGGCAGCTGGCTATTGCCCGCCTGACGAGGCAACACGGACCCGTCTGCCACAAACCCAATCAGGTCCGCGTCCGCGACCGCACGGCGTAAAAAGCACTGGTCATACTCCAATTCCGCGGCTGCCTCGAGCGCATCGATGGGTGCGTTCACGATGGCGTCGTCAAGCGCGTCCAACAAATCCTCACAGATCAAGCGCGCTGCCTCACGCCCGAGGATGCGCCGGCCGCGGGCGGGCAGTTGGATTTCCAGGCTGATCTGGAGGGCATCGTCATGCTTATCGACGTCGTGCGCATCCGCACGGAGCTCAGCGACAGCTGCTCGGCGCAAGACCTGCTGACCTGGAGAATCAATGAATAGTCCGCGACCATACTTCTTCAAAGCGCGCACGAGGCGGCGGTTCAACAAATCGAGCTCCGCCGTGCTGAACCTACCGGGCTGTGACCGGGAGGCGCCGCGATAGTCCAGTACGGACAGCGGAATGTGGACGCGTGCCCGCGATGCCGGGGCGTAGGGGTCGGATTGAACCTTGTCGATAAATAGCGTCGCGTCCAGGTCTGGCAGCTCGTGGGAGCCACGAAGAGATTTGTATGCACCGTAGCTCTTGCCATCGAGGTTGGAGAGACGTCGATAAAGGTCAGCGGGCATATTTCTACTTTCGTTGAAGATGTTAGATGTTCTTCCCGCGAGTGTAATGGCAGAAGGGGCAAGCGCGTTTCGTGCTTCGACTGGCCTGAGCAGACAGTCGCGTGCGTCAGCGCCGTTGCTGCGGACAGGTAGCGTGAAAGGTATGACGGATAGCTCGGTAGCTGACAAACCTGTAGGGGACAACCCAGAGTCGGTGCAAAAACACGCCAGCACCAACGCCAAGCGCTATGTTTGGGCGCACGGCCTGCAGAATATTGGCGATCAAATCGTCGCGGCAAAGACGTTGTTGCCATGGTTGCTGCATTCGGCTGGCGCGCCGGGCTTCTTCATCGCCATGCTTGTGCCAGTGCGTGAGTCCGGCTCTATGCTGCCGCAGGCTGCGCTGACACCGTGGGTGAAATCTCGCCCGCGCCGCACGACCGTCTGGATTGCCGGGGCGTTGGGGCAAGCGGTCGCTGCAGCGCTGATTGGTCTGGCGGCGTTGTTCCTGGAAGGTACCGCGCTCGGTGTTGCTGTAATCCTCGCACTTGCAGGCTTTGCGACGGCCCGAGCACTGTGCTCGATGGCCTCCAAGGATGTTCAAGGACGCACGATTCCGAAGGGGCAGCGCGGGCAGATCAGCGGCCGAGCTGCGATGTTGGGCGGTGTCGCCGCAATTATTGTTGGTGCGGTGTTGTGGATCATCCGCGATAACGTCACCAAACCGATCGTGGCGGGGCTCATCTTTGCTGCAGCTCTGTCATGGGTGGCAGCGGTTTTGATTTTCCGCGGAATTGTCGAGCCCACCAATGAAGATGACAAGGAAGAGCCGAATAAAACCTGGTGGCAGGACACCTGGCGGCTATTTGCGGAGGATAAGAACTTCCGTGACTTCGTGATTGTCCGTAGCTTGTTGCTGGTCACAGCACTATCTACGTCGTTCATCGTGACCTTGAGTGCGCAGGTGGGTGCTGATCTGGAAGCTTCAGACGGTAGCGGCGGGGGAGTGAACGCAAACGTCGGCATCTTCATGCTCGCTGCGGGTTTCGCTTCTCTGATTGGTGGAAAAGTCGCCGGAATCTGGTCGGATAAATCCTCAAAGAAGGTCCTGACCTACTCTTCGCTCGTCGGCTCGATCGTGCTTTTCCTGCTGGTCGCAAGTGCGCACTGGCTTTCCACCAGCGCCAATGCCTGGATTTTCCCACTCGGTTTCTTCGCAATGTCCGTCGTTCACGCCGGTGTTCGTGTGGCTCGTTCGACCTATGTTGTTGACATGGCAGAAGGCGACAAGCGCACCGAGTACGTCGGAGCGGCCAACACCATCATGGGTGTTGCCCTGCTCATCGTCGGTGCGCTGTCGGGTGTTATCGCTAGCTTCGGCCCTGCGGCGGCTCTAATCTTCCTGGCGCTGATGGGACTGGTTGGTGTCGCTATGTCCAGCAGGCTGAAGGAAGTCTCGGCTCCGCGCAGGGCAGTTCTTTAGTTCGTTAGAACTCTACGACCATCTTGCCGGTGTTGCCTCCGCTAAACAGCTCGAGGAATGCAGCTGGCATGTTCTCGATACCGTGGCGAGTGGTGACATCGTAAGCGACCTTACCGCTGACGACCAGCGGAGCCATTCGCTCCTGGAATTCACCTGCCAGGTGCAGGTACTTGCCCAATACGAAGCCGCGCAACGTAATGCACTTGCCAATGGCCAGAGCTAGGTTGCGTGGTCCGGTCGGAGCTCCGGTGTTGTTGTACTGGGAGATTGCGCCACACATAGCGACACGGCCAAAGGTGCGCATCGCGCCGATGGCTGCCTCCAGGTGGTCTCCACCAACGTTGTCGAAGTAGAAGTCAATGCCCTCTGGTGCCGCCTTTGCTAGCTGCTCTGCAACCGGGCCGTCGTTGTAGTTAAAAGCGGCATCAAAGCCGAGTTCGAGCAGGCGCTTAACCTTCTCGTCCGAGCCGGCGGAGCCAATGACGCGGGAAGCGCCCATCTGCTTGGCGAACTGACCAGCAGCCGAGCCAACTGCGCCAGCAGCGCCAGAGATAAAGACGACGTCGCCTTCCTTCATCTCTCCGACGGCACTCAGACCAACGTAAGCAGTAAGGCCAGTAAGACCAAGGATGCCCAGGTAGGCAGCAGCTGGAGCAACGTTGAGGTCAACCGGAGTTGCTTCGGAATCGGCAATAACAGCGTTGGTCTGCCAGCCGTAAGAGTGGCGGACAGCGTCGCCAACCTGGAACTTATCCGACTTGGACGCAAGGACGGTGCCTACAGCACCGCCAGTCATTGGCTGGTCGAGCTGGAATGGTGGGATGTACGACTTGGTGTCGTTCATGCGGCCGCGCATATAGGGATCAACGGTAGCGACCGAGTTGGCTACCAAAATGTCGCCGTCGTTAAGCTCAGGCAAATCGACGGTCTCGAGGCGGAAATTCTCGTCAGTTGGCAGGCCGGACGGACGAGACGCTAAAACCCATTGCTGAGTGGTGGTGGGCAGTTCGGCTGTGGACGAAGCATTAACCGAAGTCACTATTATTCTCCTGTCGTGTATTCCTGGATTAATTGTCGGTTTAATTGTTGACTCGCAGGTTACGCCTCTTGTACCCAGGAATCGAGGCGCTCAATAAGAACGCTCAGGTCCGCTAGCAAAGGCATGTCGGGCAGTCGTTCGGCAATCACGTTGCGGACGCTTGTGTACCACCACAGTTGCTGGCTCGGAGTAGACCGAAAGCGGTCCCACAGAGCGTGACCATCGCGGTCTAAATCCTCCAGAGTCTGGCTGAGATTGTGGAACTTATCCGCAGCGGCCACGATGAGGGACTCCTCGCTGCCATGAGAAAGCTGCTCCAGGTAGGCATCGGCACGCTCCTGCCACGAGGGCAGGGAAGAGTCTTTGGTGACGCCCTCGACGATCTCAACCACGCGAGGCCCGAACTCATCTTCCATCTCGGCACGTGAGTAGTTTTCCGGCACGTCTTCCAAAATGTCGTGGAAGAGGGCTGCCAACAGCACGTCTTCGTCGTTAGTCACGCTCGCCGCAATCAACATCACTGACATCGGATGGCTGATATAGGGAAGGCCAGAGCCCTTTCGGTAGTGCCCATCGTGTGCGCGGGAAGCAGTTGCGATGCCGCGCATGAGCCTGTCGCTAGGGCGTGCCGAAGCAAAGGTGTCAGCGTTTTCCATGGGTATCCCGACCTTTCGTTGATGCTTGAAAAATAGCAGCGTCTAAGCTTGAACATCATGAACGTCGCAGAAGTAGATCCGCTCATCGAGTCGATGTACCGGTGGTCCGATGTCAGTGGTGTCCTGCTCATGGGCATCATCGGTGGCACCATCGCCCGGCAACGAGGCTACGACATCATCGGGTTCTTCTTTATTGCGCTGTTCTCCGCACTGGGCGGCGGCATGATTCGCGATGTTCTGATTAACCAGGGCACCGTCGCTGCAATGAGTCAGCCGGAGTATCTAATTCTGGCGTTCACTGGTGCGCTCATCGCGCGATTCTTCTATTTCAAAGGAAAGACCTGGGAATACGTTCAGGTCCACGGTGACGCTGTGGTCTCGGGGCTCTGGGCTGCCACAGGCACGGTCAAAGGTGTCACTTATGGCTTGCCTATTCTGCCGTGCATCATGATGGGCGTTTTCACTGCCACTGGTGGTTCCATGATCCGTGACATTGTGACCGGGCGGGTACCCGCTGTTTTCGGCGGCAACCAGCCCACGGTCATCCCCGCCGTGGCTTGTGCGGTCATTGTCATCGGAGGCCACCATTGGGGATTTATGGCCGTATCTATGGTCATTGGTCCTATCGTCAGCATCCTGCTTTCGCTGCTGGGGTACTGGGGTAATTGGCGAGTGTCGGCACACTCGGAGTGGGCGCCACTGAACGATACCGCGGCGCAGATTGCGGTCCTCGCACGTCGAGCAGAGGGCAAGAGTCGGGAGGTTGGTCGACGTTTCGAGCCCGCACGCCTCCGCAGCTGGCGTCACCGTCAGATGGAAAAGGCGCTGCAGCGTCGCATTCAGGCTGAGGTTGATAGGGGAGTGTCTCGTTCCGACGCTGAGGCCAGCGCGGAGGAATTCCTGGAGGAGTTCAATGCGGACTTTCCAGCGGATCTGCACATGCCGACGGCACAGCAGGAGACAGTGCAGGATGACAGCGACGAATCCGATTTCGGTGTGGACCTATCCGGTGATTCCTATGATGACTACGGAGAAGATACGGCACTGCGGCAGCGGGAATACCGGGAGATGTTGGATCAAATTCTTGCTGACGATGAGGCGACCGATTTACTCGTCGCAAAGCTGATGAAGAAATACGAGCAGCGGGATTAGAGGAGCGGTAGAGACATGGCATCGACGAGTACTGCAAGCAGGCATTTTGGGCACATTATTAAGGAACACACCGTTGAGGTGCCCTGGGATCCTTTTACCGAAGCTGCGAATGCCGCGACATTTGAGCTTTTCGCCAGGGAAATCTATGCGCCAGGAAATGAGGATGCGCCGGCAATTGTCTATTTGCAGGGCGGCCCGGGATTTCCGGCACCGCGTCCGGTAGGTGCCAGCGGAGTAATCGGTGAGGCGCTGAAGGAACTCCGCGTCATCCTGCTGGATCAACGTGGAACAGGACGCTCGCATCGAATTGATGCGGCCAATATTGCGGATATTCCGGCCGAGCGGCTTGCACAATTGCGTCAGGAATACATCGTCGAAGACGCGGAGGCATTGCGAAAGCATTTGGGCATTGCCAAATGGTCGCTGTATGGCCAGTCCTTTGGCGGGTTTTGTATTACTTCGTATCTCAGCCGCTATCCGGAATCCGTGGAGCACGCTTATCTCACAGGCGGTTTACCTGTTCTGGACCGTGGTGCTGACGACCTTTATCGCACGACGTATGCGAAGCTGCGCACCCGTCACGAGCGTTTTTATCGCGAGTATCCGTGGGCCGAAAACCGAATTCGAGAAATCTGCGCGCACCTCGAGCAATCTGCAGAAACTCTCCCCACCGGTGAGCGACTGAGTTCTCGCCGATTCCGCACCATCGGAATTGAATTAGGCCGCGGAGATGGATTCCACAATCTGGCGTATTTGTTGGAAGAGCCATTCCACATTCGCAATGGCGAAAAGCAATTGCGCACCGATTTTCTGGCCGATGTAGGATCCCGCGTGAGTTTCGCCGATGGCCCGTTATATGCCGCGATTCACGAATCCATTTATGGTGGCGTCGGGAACCAGCCCACAACTAATTGGGCAGCGTACCGTATTCGCGAGGAAATTCCAGGTTTTGAAGAAAAGGCCAATCCTGCAGGAGACGAGCCGTTTTATCTCACCGGTGAGCACGTTTTCCCCTGGCAATTCGACGAGGACCCCGCGCTCGTTCCTTTCAAGGAAAAGGCGGAAGCATTTGCGCAGCACACCTGGGAAAGCTCGCCGTATGATTCCGCACGCTTGCTTGCCGACGCCCCGACCTCGGCAGCCGCGGTTTATCTCGACGATATTTTCGTGCCGTTCGAGTACTCCATGGAGACAGCCAACTGCTACCGGGACCTGCGGCCACATGTGACCAATGCATTCCAGCATGACGGCATTCGCCACGGTGGTGCGGCAATCTTTGCCCGGCTCCGCGAGCTCGTCGAGGATCACTAGGATGCCAGTTTGCCGGTGGAGATTCTCTCCCCGTAGAACTTCAAACCTCCGCAGAACCTCATGTAGTCCAGCATTGCCTCTCGGTGCCGTCTATCCTGGTGAGCATGTCGACAGCAGAGTTCTGGGATGGGAAATTCACCGCAGATCGCGAGGCCGCAAATGACGGTTCGCCCTCTTTCTTTGGCGGCGAACCGAATCCGACAATCGCGCAGCATGTTGAGGTAATCCGGAAAGGTTTCTCCGACCCCTCACGTGCGCTCGACCTAGGCTGTGGCCGTGGCCGTCACACGGTGTGGTTAGCCAGCCAGGGCTGGGATGTCACCGGCATGGATTTCTCCAGCGTCGGGCTCGAACACACTGGAGCCGCGTTGGCAGCTGAAGGGCTCTCTGCGAACCTGGTCCAGCAAGACTTAACAGACTGGCAGCCGGAAGCAGGACGCTTTGAGCTGGTAGTCGCCGCATTTGTTCACCTGCCGCGCAGGGACAGGGAGAACCTCTGGCGAGCCGTCGCTGAGGCTCTCACTCCGGGTGGCTACTTTGTCTCAGTCTCACACCACCCGGACAACGAAGTCCACGGCCCGGGAGACCCCGAGCTGCTCTACAGCGCGGATGAGGTCACTGATTTCTTTGCGCACGAGCCGCAGAGTCTCGAAGCGGTGGTGGCGCAGCGTGACGTCGTCAAGCAAATCGATGGCAAGAACGTTGTCGACACCGTGGTGGTGCTGCGGAAGACCTGCGCGGAGAGCTAGAAGGAGCCTAGACCTCGGCGCGCGCAAGTCGAGCAAATGCGCCGTCTGCGTTGAGGAGGTTGTCATACGTGCCGCGTTCGATGAGCTGGCCGTTTTCGATGACCAGGATGTCATCGGCCTCGGCCAGTGTCTGAAGTCGGTGCGCAATAAAGATGCAGGTCGCTCCACATGCGCGGGCATTGTCTACGATACGAGCCTGCGTCAGTGGATCCTGGTGGCTGGTGGCTTCGTCGAAAATAACAATCTTTCCGGCGAGGTGTGCAGCGAGGTCATTGGGCTTAGTGCCGTCGGCTAGTACCGCGCGTAAGTAGGTGCGGGCCAGCGCCAGACGTTGACGCTGACCACCGCTGAGCCGCTGCGCGCGGCGGCCAATGGGCCTGTCCAGCGGCATCTCAGCAGGGTTGATGGCGGCGAGTTCGAGCGCCCAGTGCATCAGTGATTCGGGAACCTCGCAGCCATCAGGCGCGCCGAGACATAGATTCTCAGCGATGGTGGCCTCCATGAGAAAGGGATTCTGATCTGCGACAACAACCGTTCGGCAGACATTGGTTGAGCCGAGGTCACGGGCATTGTGGCCATTGATGATGACCTCGCCGACATCCGGATCGACATGCCGCTGGATTAGCCGGGAGAGTGTGGACTTGCCCGAACCAGTTGGGCCGACCACACCGATGAACTGGCCTGAGGCAATGCGCAGATTGATCTTGGTCAGTGCAGGGTTATCGGCGCCAGGGTAGCGGTAGCTGACATCGCTCAGTTCGAGGGCAGGGACTGAGTCGCCGGAGTTGGCCCTCGCGGTCTGCGCGTGGTGCAGGTCCAGCGACTCCGGCTGCTTCGGCTCTTCCACAGTCGGCGGCTGCGCGGCCAGCTCCCTGATCCGAGTGACTGCATTGAGTCCCGCTGGCAGAGAAGATGCCAGGCGCTCGATCGAATCCATCGATGCAGCTGTTCCCGCCACCAGGGACGTCGCCACCAAAACGGCAGGGAGCATTCGGTAATCGGCGGAAAGAGCCGGGATACCAGCACAAAAGACAGCGATGCTGCCGCCCCAAATCCGAAGCCCAGTCGCACCAGAGCGCAGTCCAGCCCGCTTGCCGCCTGCACGCATCTTCTGGGTGAGCTGCTCGTCGAGCTCGCGCAGTCCCCGCAGCCGCTGCTCGGCTGCGCCGTAGATGAGGATTTCCTCCCGAAGTCGCAGTGTATCGGCGATATACTGCGCAATCTCCGTGCGTGTGGAGTTCGTTGCGGAGGCCTCCGTCGTCGCCTTCTTAGAGCCTGCGAGCGCAATCACAAAGCCAACCGCGAAGGTCAGCACCAGGGCAATCGCAGGCAGTGCTCCGGCAGTCAATGCCGCTGTCACGATCGCCAGCAGAGGAATTAATACGGCCGTCACCGCGGGCGCAATTGTGTGCGCGAAGAAGACTTCCACACGGTCAACATCACGAATCGCAATCGTGTGGATCCGGGCGGTACCCAGCCCATCGGTTACCGCGGGCGCTTGCGGGATAAGACGCTCGACGATCCACAGTCGCAGCTCGCCGAGCAGCCGAAATGCCGCCAAATGTCCGAGGTACTGCTCGACATACCGCAGAATTGCTTTCAGCAGCGCTAGCCCCGCAACCACACCAATGACCGCCCACGTCCACTGCATGCCCATGTTTTGCGACGAGTCGGTTGCGTCCCACCTCGACAGCGCAATTGTGGCAATTGCCCAGGCAGGCACGGCCAGCATCAATGCGCCCAGAATGTGCCCAACCACGCGTGCGAGGATAGATGCGCTGAGCGCTCCGCGAGCCTGTGCGGAAAAGCGCAGCAACCAGATGATGTTGTTCATGTCAGCTCTCCTCTGTCAGCGCCCGTGCGTAATACTCATTGCTTGTGCTCAATTCGTCGGGTTTGCCCGTAGCCACAATCCGGCCTTCAGCGACGACAATGACCAGGTCAACGTCCGATAGTGCCTCCATTCGGTGAGCGACCATGATGCTTGTTCGGCCTTCAGCGAGGCGGGTCAAGGACTCCTTGATGAGACCTTCCGTCCGACGATCGATGTCCGCTGTCGGCTCGTCGAGAAGCACAATCGGAGCAGTACCGAGCAGACCACGCGCAATGGCTAGGCGGCGTCGTTGCCCGCCCGAGAGCCAATTGCCCTGATCGCCGACCTCCGAATCGAGACCACCAGGGCGCTGTTCGATTTCGGTGAGTAAGTGCACGTCGCGAAGTGCTTTTCGCATATCGACGGCCGTTGCGTCCGGGCATGCGATGCGAAGATTGTCCGCGACGGTGGTGCCGAAAATGGCTGGTTGCTGGGAGATGAGTAGCGAGTTGGCGAGCAACTCCGGGGTTGAAAGCGCGTGGCCGTCGAGGGAGACTTCCCCGGAATGCGGCTGCAGGCCTGCGAGTACACGCAGGAGTGTGCTTTTTCCGGAACCGCTGGGGCCAACGATGCCGACTCTGCTGCCGGCTGGAATTGTCAGGTTGATATCGGAGAGAATGCGCTTTTCGCCGATGTCAACGGTCACATCGCGGAGGGAAATCTCCGGTGCGTGCTGTAAGTGCGGTGCCTGCGGCGCGGAGGCATCGGTGGAATGCGCTGTCGCGGCTGTGGACGCTTCAGCTGGAGGTTCACCGAACATCTCCACAATTCCATTTCGATGGGTGCGTCCACCGAGTCCGATGTAGAAGGTTCGGCCGACACGATTAACGGGCTCGTAGAGCAGAACGGATAGAAAAACACCTGCGAGAGCCGTGCCGACACTGATTGCGCCGGCCTGTAAACGCAGCAGGACAAGGCCGATTGCTGTAGTCGACATTGCAATGCCAAAAACCGCATCGTTGACAATAATCATCAGCTGATTGCGGGCGAGCAGGGCAGTGAGCTCAGCCATTGCAGTGCGAGTTTGGCTGGCAAAACGTGCCATGACCCGGTCAATTGCTCCAAGAACTTTGAATGTGCCCAGCCCTTCGAGCATTTCCAAATACGCATGTGTGGCCTTCGCTTGCTTTCGGCGATACGTCGCATTGGATTTCCGCAGGATTTTTCCAGCACCAATAATGATCAACGGCGTGGAAATGAAAAATAGTGCCAGCCACAAGGCGGTCTTCGTATCCACCCACAAAGCCCAGACCACCAAAATGATCAGTGGAGCACTAAACGAGGCCAACGTGGGAGCGAGAAATGTCGCTCGGTAATTCGCGGTCTGTTCGACGCTTGTGGTCGCGGCATCGAAGAGTAGGCCTTCGCCAGTGTTGGCGGCGCTTCGGTCTGCGTGACCGGATTTCCCGCCACCGTGCCCTTTTCCATGCGAGCGCTTCGGGGCCTGTTCAGGAGCAGAAAACTCCGGCTTCAGCACACTGCCAACCACATGCCAGCGCCACAGCTTTTCCTGCTCACCAGCTAGCCGTGGTGGCAGGGCCTCGGTGACATAAGCACAGAGGCTTCCCAGAATGACCGCCACAATTGCAGCGGCCAAAGATTCATAAAGCCCCCAATCCCCAAACCAATTGCCGCCACTGGTGTCTGTGATACCGCCGTGCAAACTGCTGAGAGCATCGAGCGCGTGTCCAAGAGACACAGCACTGAGAGCGAAGAAAAAGCTACGCCCCCAGCTGGATAACAAAACCCAGTGCATTCCGCGGGGAGGCGAAGTCAGTGCTTCATGAATCCACATAGCGACGTGAAAACCTATTTTCTATTTAGCCAGCGCGTCAGCGATCTCACGCAGTCCATCGGGTATGTGCATACCGGCGGTGCCAGAGGTCGTCTTCGCATCGATCAGTTGCACTCGATCATTCTTGACCGCAGCGACGTCGGCAAGCGCCGGATTATCCAGCAACTCCTGGAATGGAGCCTTGCCCTGTCCGTGGAAATCCTGAATCAAAATGACATCCGGATTGAGCTGCACAATTGTCTCCGGATCAGCGGGAACGGCACCCGGGCGCTTGCCCTTTGGCGAAATCGGCTCGCCACCGGCCAGCTCAACGAGATTCGTCGTCGCCGACTGCATTCCCATAATCATCTTCTGACCACCGCGGGCAAACAGGACCAGCGTTTTTGGCTTAGTTGTGGAATCAATTCCCGAGAGAATCTCTTCGGTTTCCGATTCAATCTTGGCAACCATTTCGGCCGCCTTATCCTCGGCTCCGAGCAACTTGCCGAGCGTGGTCACCGATTCTGCCAGCGCCTTCGGCGAAGCGAATTCACTGCTGGAAAACGCAGCGGTCGGAACATCGCTGGCGCCCAGCAGCTTGCTTGCCGACTGCTCCTGATCATGGCGGCTAGTCATCAACACCATGTCTGGCTCATAGGACAGAATCTGCTCCGGATCCGGCTTCGTGGAGTTGGCAATTGCATTAGGCACCTTACGCGCCAGCTCAACCTGATTACCAGAGGTCTCATCGAGCGCGTTCTTCGTCACCGCGACGACACGCTCTGGCCCAACCAGTTCCAGCGCCAGATCCGCAACTTCGGTCGACAGTGCAACGATGCGCTTCGGCTGACTCTGCACCGTAACGTCATGGTCGCCGACTGTCACAGTCCGCGGCCACTGCGCCTGCTTGTTTGTCGCAGTTTCGCTTGACGACGGCTGCTGCGACGCCTCCTCCGAAGAGGAACAGGCGACCATCGCAGCGAGTGGAAGCGCTGCAATCAATGGCAGAGTGAAGGCCTTTTTAGAGTTTCGCTTCAAGGCAGAGATAGGAGAAGTTGGTGAAAACATGAAAGTACTTCCTTGCTTGTTGAGTTTTGATTGTTGGGAAAGTTTTCGGTTGCATTTTCGCTAGCTGGAATCAGTCAGCCCGAATCAGACACTCTGAATCAGTTAGCCGCAATCAGTCAGCCGGGCGAGCCCGAGCCAACGCCGTCACTCGCACCGAACCGGTATGTGGATCGGTATCGACAGCACTGGAGATGCGATAAATCGCATCTATTCGGGGAGGTGTTAGCACCGCTTCGGCGGAACCAGTGACTTCCAATCCGCCGTTGTGAATCACACTGAGCCGGTGACAGCTGCGGGCCGCGAGGTTGAGGTCATGAAGAACAACTCCGATACCGTGGCCTTCGTCGGCTAGCTCGCCGAGCAGCTCGAGGATTTCCAGCTGAAACCCGATGTCCAAGGCCGCAGTGGGTTCGTCGAAAAGCATGACCTTGGCCTGTTGTGCCAATAGCTTTGCGATGAACACCAATTGCCGCTGCCCGCCGGACAGAGCCGTGATAGGGCGGTCGGCGAGTGCGGTGACACCAACGCGGTCGAGCGCGTAGGCGACGATGTCGTGGTCCGTGGAGTTTAGTGAGCTGCGGAAACGGTCACGCCGACGGTGGTGCGCGTACCTGCCGAGTGCCACGACAGTTCGAACGTCAATAGCAGCATCGGCCGGTGTGTGCTGCGGCAGGTACGCCAATCGAGTGGCGCGTTCGTGGGCACGAAGCTTCGTCAGCGGCGCGCCGAGGAGCTCAACCTGCCCCGAACTCGGTGTCACAATGCCAGCCATAGCACGGAGCAAGGAGGATTTTCCGGTACCGTTGGAGCCGATGATGCCGTGGACTTCGCCGGGGCGAATAGCAAGGTTCACGCCACTTACGACGGTCCGATTGCGGTAACCGACACTGAGGTCGGTAGCCCGCAGCAGCGCGGTGCTGTCGGTGTCTGGCTTAGTGACGTGGTCGGTGAGGTTTTGTGTCTGCTGACTCATGGTTGGCGACCACCTTGCCGAAGAATCAACGCGAGTAGCGCAGGTGCGCCAAGGAACGCGGTGACTGTGCCAGTTTGCAGTGCAACTGGGGAAAAGAGACTGCGGGCGACGAGGTCGGCGAGAATGAGAAACACTGCGCCGAGGCACATAGAAATGGGCAGCAGGCTGCGGTGATCGGGGCCGATGGCAAGGCGAATCAGGTGCGGGACGACCAATCCAACAAAGGAAATAACGCCAGTGACAGCGACGCCCGCTGCCGTGACTAAAGCAGCCAGGGCGAGTAGCAGTTGCCGGATCCAGACTGTGCGCATACCAGTGGCAGCGGCCTGTTCTTCGCCGAGGAGGAGCAGGTTGAGTTCGGGAATGAGCATCATCAAGATGGCCGTGCCAAAAATAATAGGCCCGACTGCCAGCGCAATGTCTTGCCAATTGGCAGCAGTTAAATCGCCGTTGAGCCAGAACATGGCCTGTTGAGCGTCATCACTGTGTGGCGCGTTCGCGATGGTGGCGGAGATGACTGCGCCGAGGAACGCGTTGAGTGCAATACCGACGAGCAACAGGGTGGCTCCACTGCCGCCATTGAGACCGGCGACGATCTGGACAAATATGACAGCCAGCAACGCGCCTATGAATGCGCCAGCCGAAAGAACCCACGGTGCTTTCGCGGCCACGCCAGTGACGATGAGAATGACGGCTACCACTGCTGCACCGGAGGAGACACCGGTAACACCGGGTTCGGCCAGCGGATTGCGAAAAACTGCCTGCATGGTTGCACCTGCGACAGCGAGCGAGGCACCGACCAGTCCCGCAAGGAGGACACGGGGCAGCCGGATGCTCCAGACAAGTGATTGCGTGGCGGGGGATATCTCTGGCAGAAGGTGGTTGAGAGCCGGGAGGTCGTCGGAAAGCGTATTGATAAGCGGGGTGAGCAGCGCGACGATGCCGTTGCTGAAACCTGTTCCCGCGGGGCCGATGGAGATCGCCAAGAGGATTGTGGCGGGGACGGCCAGGAAAAACAGAAAGCCGAAGAGCCGGGCTCGAAGTTTTTGGTTTCGAGTACGCGGAAGAGAAGCTCTATCGACAATAGTTTTCACGTGGCTAATGATGGACAATGTGAAAATAATTGTCAATAAAGGCGTGTCAGCGGTCCTGTGGGATCTCCTAAGGACAGCAAAACCCCGCACCAGCTCCCCTGTGAAAGTGGGGTGCTAATGCGGGGTGAAAAGCTCTGTAGCTTACTTCTCGTCGCCCAGGCGCTCGTCTGCCATGTCGCGAGCCTTCTTGATCTGGTCGGCCTTGTCCTCGCCGAGCTTCTCCTTGCCCAGCTGCTCAGCCTTGTCCAGAACCTTATCGGTGTTCTCTTCGTTGCTCAGTGCTTCCTTGGCCTTGTCCATAAGTCCCATGGTGAAGTCTCCTTCCATTCGTAATGTCTACTCGCGTTTTTTCGTTTGTGACATAGAGTGTACCGATGAATTGGCGACCTTGCGACCGTATTGGCCCCACGGAGTGAAGTTGAGATTCGACTAGCTACACCGTGGCCGACAGTTATTGAGCTGTTTTGGTGCGGGCTTCATCTGCCTTGTGCATGACATCGCGCTCGTACTTGCCGACGAACATCATGAGGACAAACGCTATAGCGACAACGCCAATGAGGGTTGCGAATGTAACATTCCAGCCTGCGAAGTCAATCAAGAGGCCGACACCAGTCGAGGCGAGTGTTGCGCCGAGAAGGTATCCAAACAATCCAGTGAAACCAGCTGCGGTTCCCGCAACATACTTAGGCGAGAGGTCGATGGCCTGCAGTCCGATGAGCATGATTGGACCGTAAATGAGTGCGCCGATCAGAGAGATGAGCACGTAGAACATCCACAATGGTGCCGTAGCGGGTAGCTGCCAGTACGCGAAAATGGTGATGCCGGTGCCGACCAGGAAGAGCATGCCGGCGCCTGAGCGCCAACCCTTGAAGACCTTGTCGGAGACCCATCCGCACAGCAGGGTGCCCACAATTGCTGCGCCCTCGTAGAGCATGAATCCGATGATTCCGCCCGTGACGTTGGTCTTGTGCAATTCGTTTGTCAAGTAAATCGGAATCCAGTTAAGAACTCCGTAACGGAGTGCGTAGACGAACACATTGGCCAGCGCCAGCATGACGATAACCGGATTGGTAAGAACATGGTTCTTGACGATTGTGAACCAGGGTTCTTGTGCCTCGTCATTAGTTCCTTCGACCTTGTCCGGGTCGTTCCGGTATTCCTCTACCGGAGGCAGACCCATGGATTGCGGGTTATCTCGAATCAGCAGGAATGCGATGGCGGCAATCACGAGCGCGACAATTGCCGGTAGCCAGAATGCGGGAGTCCAGTCGGCGTCGGAAGTGGCGAACGAATGCAAGCCCCAGGCTGCCAGAGCACCGCCGACGGCGGCGCCGACATTGTGGGCAGTGTTCCAGATCGACATCAAAGTGCCACGCTCGGATGTCGAGAACCAGTGGACGACAACTCGTCCAGAGGGCGGCCAGCCCATGCCTTGGAACCAACCATTGATGAACATGACTGTCGCGAATATTGCAACAGAGGCGCTGATGGCTGGGACGAACGCAACAAAGAGGTTTACGACCGCGGACAGTGCTAGGCCAAGCGGGAGGAAGTACCTGGCATTGGCTCTGTCGGAGAGCATGGCCATGAAGAATTTGGATAGGCCGTAGGAGAACAGAACTGCATTGGCTACGATGCCGATTCCGGCTGCGCCAAGTAGGTCGTGCTTTTCCAGTACGGCGGACACCAGGGGGATGTTATTTCTGATGAGGTAGAAGCCCGCGTAGCCGATGAAGATGCCCATGAACACGTTGAATCGCCAGGTTCGGTAGGTCGGGGCAATTTTTTCCTCGGGGAGGGGAGCTGCTGGGCCGGGTGCGCTGAGCCAGCCGAGCCTCTGACTGCTCATAATGACAGTCCTTTCGCTGAAGGCCGCCGTTGCCTCTAATGCAACCTGTGCGGGTGGTTAGGGCAGCAGGCGGGGAGCTTTATCGTTTCAGCGCTGAGTTTACAGAGACTTCAGTCGCTATTAACGGGGCATTAACCTCCCGGCCTTGGAGGTCTTTGAGAGGGGTTGGCGTAAAAGCAATTAATGCTTGTCACTGCCTAGAGAATGTCATTAATGGCCTCGGTGGGGCGAGCCATCCTTACCCCCTTATTGGTGACGACAAACGGGCGCTCAATCAGGCGTGGGTGTGTGACCATTGCGTCCAGCAGTTCCTCGTCGCTGGAGTCCTTGGAGAGTCCCAGTTCCTTGAACTCTGCTTCCTTGGTGCGCACGGCATCGATGACGCTCAGGCCGGCCGCCTCGATTAGCGAGCGCAGCTCGGTCTTGGTTGGAGGAGTGTCTAGGTACTTGATGATTTCCGGCTCGATTCCGGCCTCGCGTAGTACGGCGAGAGCTTGGCGGGACTTTGAGCAGCGGGGGTTGTGGTAAATCTTCGCTTCCATGTCTCCATCATGGCTGATGTTGTGGCGTGAAGGTTGGCGCTGTGGCGTGACGGCCTGCGGATAGGGTTTGTTCAATGTTTATCCTTAAAAAATGTCATACCGAAAACACTTAAGTTCACTAGGTTGAAAATAGTTGTCGTTAGGTTTACTCTCACACGTGATAGATGAACGGCGAAGTGCGCTCCAACCGCCCCTAAGGTGACCAGATTTACTGAAGCGGCCGGTCAGCGTAGCCGTCGTAAAGCAATAACAAACAATCAAGAGCGGACACCAACATGACAATTTCCGGAAAACTTTCGCGATCAGCTAAGTCCATGTGTGCGGGCCTTTCGATCTTGCTAGCGGGCGCTGGCCTTGCAGCGTGTGGCGATGGCAGTGAGGGAGCCAGCGGCGAGAACCCAATCAACGTCGTGGCTTCCACGACGCAGATTTGTGATTACGTGAAGCAGCTGGACATCGATGAAGTTGATTTGACCTGCCTGTTGGCGCCGAATGCAACGGCTCATGAGTTGGAAATGACCCATGAGCAGCTGACCAAGACTGGTAACGCCGATCTTTTGTTCGTCAACGGAGTCGATTTGGAGCACTTCCTGGACCAGGCGATTGAGTCCTCGGGCTTTTCCGGAACGATGGCAGTAACCAGTGGCGTTCTCACTGCAGGTGACGTAGATGCCATGAAGGCAGCCAAGGATATGGACAAAACCAAGCCGCTGCCACCAGAGAAGGCGAAGAATGGTAACTACACCATTGACCGAGGGGTGGAAAAGATTGATGTCGCCCCATGGCCATTCCCGCCGGAAGAACCCGGTGAGGAGGCGGAATTCCGCTTCGATCCGCATGTATGGACCTCGCCGAAGAACGCCAAGATCCAGGTTGCCAATATCGGCTACGCCCTGGAACAGGTCGCTGAGGAACGTGGCGACAATGAGCTGAAGTCCACCATCGCCGACCACGTTGCGGCCTACCAGGACAAGCTGAATCAGCTGGATGAGTGGGCAAATAAGTCCATCGCCACCGTGTCGGACCCTGTGCTGTTTACCAGCCACGATGCCTTTGGATACTTCTCCCACGAGTTCAATATCAACTTCATCGGCGCAGCGCTGTCTGATTTCAACGAGCAGCAGGATGCCACGGCCGCGCATATCGCCGAGGCGGCAAAGACCGTGAAGGACTCGGGTGCAACCGCGCTGTTTGCGGAGAACTCGAACAACTCGAAATCAATTGAGGCGATCGCCAAGGCCGCAGGTGTCAAGGCCATCGTTGGTGAGGACGCACTCTACGGCGACTCCCTTGGTCCGGCTGGCAGTGATGGCGAGACCTACATCGGTTCCATCATCCACAACGTCACTCAGGTTGTGACGGCATGGGACGGAACTGTCGCGCCGCTACCAGAGGGCATCAAGTGAGCCGTAACCGCTTAGCTAACCCCATGTCTGCCGAGCCCATAGTCACGCTCCGCGATGCCTCATTCGGCTACACGGCGGTACCCATCGTCAACCGCATCACCGCCAGCGTCGCGCCGGGTACCGGGCTTGCACTCATCGGCGCCAATGGCTCTGGAAAAACGACCGTGCTGCGCGGAATCCTGGGTGGGACTCGTCTTCTCGCTGGTGAGATGCACAACAACGCGAAGATTGTGTCCTACGTCCCGCAGTCGGCAGACCTCGATCGCACTTTTCCGGTCACGGCTTTCGATGTCGTCGCCATGGGGGTGCTGCACGAACTGCGCCCCTTCCAACCGCTTGGACACCGCAAAGAACGCATCCACGCAGCGCTAGCCAAAGTCGGGCTTGCCGACCGCACCAGTGAACGTTTCGGCAACCTCTCCGGTGGTCAGCAGCAACGCGTTCTGTTGGCGCGTGCCATCGTCGCACGTCCGCAACTCGTGCTTCTCGACGAGCCGTTCAACGGCCTCGACACTGAAAATCGGGCGATGCTGCTGAATCTCCTCAACGAACTGAAGGAAAAAGGCACGGCAATTATCGCGGCCACCCATGATCTCGTGCTTGCCGAGGACACCTGCGAAAACACATTAATCGTGGCAGAGCAGCCAGCTTTTGGTGCGACCTCGAAGTTGGTGCCAGCCTATGTGGACTGAGCTTGCGAATGAGCTTGGGGTAGCGCCTTTCATGTTCAGGCCACTAGTGCTGCTGATTGCCCTCGGGGCGGTCTCTGGCCTGGTCGGTGTCATCGTGAACCTGCGTGGCCTCGAGTTCAATGCCGAGGCCATGGTGCATTCGATTTTTCCCGGAATTGTGGCCGGTGCCGTATTCGGCGGCATCGACATGATTATCCCGGTGGCTGCAGCATGTGCGGTGGTAGTGGCAGTAGCACTGACCTTGGTATCGCGCTCGCACATGTCGGAAGCCGGAGTGGCAGTTGTACTGACCAGCTTCTTTTCCATCGGTGTGATTCTCTCGCTGAAGAAAGGTGACCAGTCAGGACAGCTGGAAGCGCTCATGTTCGGGCGACTGCTGGAAGTCACTGACTCCCGTCTCACCAGCGCCCTGATTGTCTGTGCCATCGCCTTGGTTCTTATCGCAGTGACCTGGCGCCGGCAGGTGTTTGTTGCCTTTGATCGCTTCGGTGCCAAAGCCGCAGGCGTCAATGTGTGGGGCATCGACCTCACCATTAACGCGGCGATTGCTGCGGTCGTGGTGTCGTCGGCAAGCGCTGTGGGCGTGCTGCTGGTAGTCGGATATCTGGTCGTGCCGGGAGCGGCGGCGAGACTGCTGACTCGCCGAGTTCATGTGATGGTGCCGATTGCGATTGCAGTGGGCTGCCTCAGCGGAATCGTTGGTTTGGCACTGGTGCCTTTGGGGCCGGTGTCGCCTCAGGCAGTCGTCGCGCTGACCTCGGTGGGACTGTATTTCATGGCACTGGGGCTGCGCGTCGTGCTGGGAGGAGACCGTGTCTAGCATCCTGATTTTGCCAATTATCGAACTGATACTGGTAGGAGCCCTGGCTGGAGTAGTTGGGGTGCTCGCGGTGCTGGGAAAACAAGTGTTCTTCGCAGAAGCGATTACACATGCGACTTTTCCCGGCGCGGTTGTGGGCGTTGTTATTGCGGCAGCGCTCGGCCTGAGCCACTCGTGGATTTCGGTGTTCCTCTTTATCGGAGCATTTCTGATGTGTATTCCGATTGGGGCACTGTTTGGTCTGTCAAAGGTGGGAACAACGTCCTCGGCGGCGGGAATTGTGCTGACATTTGGGTTCGCACTGGGCTACTTCCTGAACAAGTGGTTCGCCCCGTTGCCGGTGAAGGTTGAGAGTTTCCTGGTCGGCAGCGTACTCAACGTGAACAAGATTGATATTGCGCTGTCGGGTGGCCTCTTGCTGCTGGTGGCGTTGGTGCTGCTTGCTCGGTGGCGTCAGCTGATTTACTTCACCTTCGACCCGGAGTCTTTCGGAGTCGCGCATTCGAGGAGAAAAGCACAGCTGGTCATCAGCGGGCTAATCGTTCTGACTCTGGTGGCGCTGATTCCGGCTGTCGGCACGATTCTATCCATCGCGCTGCTAGCTGCCCCGGCAGCTGCGCTCGTTGGGGTAGTGAACGATACCCGTTTGCTATTCGTGTTGGCGCCATTGATGGGTATCGCGATTGGCCTGGTGGGGCTATTCATTGCGGTGGCGGCGAATCTGTCAGTTGGCGGCTGCATTGGCGTGTGCGCCGGCTGTTTCTATGTCCCCCTCAAGATTGCGGCAACACGCAATAACGCTAAAGTCTAAAGAATGCACGTGGAGGATTTACCAGCAAAGACCCAGGACTACCTCAAGGTCATTTGGGATTTGCACGAGCGCACCGGTGAAAAAGTGGCACTTGGCGATGTCGCTGAGCGGATGGGTGAAAAGAAGCCCACCGCCAGCGAGGCCGTGAAGAAGCTAGCTGCACGTGGCCTTGTCAACCACGAGCCGTATCGGGGCATTAGCCTGTCGGACCGTGGGCGGGATATTGCGCTAATCATGGTGCGGCGCCACCGGCTGATTGAAAGCTTCTTGGTCTCGACTCTGGGATACACCTGGGATGAGGTTCACGAGGAAGCCGAAAAGCTTGAACATGCGGTCTCGGATGATTTCATTAGTCGCATTGATGCAATGCTGGGATTCCCTGAGCGCGATCCGCATGGTGATCCAATTCCCAGCGCAAGCGGTACCATCGCCAGCGCAGTGCGCACCGACCTGACGGATATCGAAGCCGGCGCGATGGTGGTAGTCGATCGCATTAACGACTCCGACCCTGAACTACTGCGCTATTTGGCGACATCAGGGGTAGGCCCGGGAACCGTGCTCCGAGCCGAAGCCGCACCATATGCAGGCATGCATGTCTTTGCCATCCTCGATGAGGTGGACGATACCGAGCCAAAGAAAATTCATGTGGCAGACTCGGCACTATGGGCAATCAAGGCGACTCCAACAACGAACTGACGAGGGCCGCAGCGCGCTCTTACTATAAGGTGTCGCGGAATCTCACTGGGCCAACTAAAGTGCCACCCGCACCGTCAGTTTCGTTCGACAGCGTGAAGAGTGCTCGTCGGCAGGCATATGCCAGTGTCGAGACCGTTGATGTGCCACTCAATGCCATCGCTATCTCGCCTGCTGAGCAGCAGGAACACATGGCTAATCTCGAACGCCGCTTGAATGCCTCGACCAAAGATATGCGGGCACTGCTGGACTACGAAGAGCAGCGCATTGCGGTCACTAGCACCGTCAAAGAGGCAATCGTCTATACGTTGCTGGCAATACTCCTTTTGGCAGCAGCCATCGGACTTGGCTACGCCAGCCACCTGGGGGCCGATGCGATTTTGAATGCTGCGGCGGAGGTGACGCCGCGATGAGTAAACGCTCAGGCTCCGACAACGGGTGCGCGACGGTCATTGTCGTATTTTTCTTCTTCGGCCTGATTGTTCAGCTCTTCGGTGTCACGCTGTGGATTCTGCAATATGCATTGCCAGTTGCGGGCTTGGTGCTTGCGATTCTCATTGCATACCAGGCGTGGGTCGGTGTGCGCCGCAGCGCTGAGGCGCACGAGCTCGCCGAGCGTAATCACGCTGAGCTGCAACAGATTGCCATGGACACCGAGTACCAGCTCACCGCAATCCTCTCTGCCTGGGACAACGTGAACACCACAATGGGTGTCGGCACCATCTACAAAGATGTATTTGCCTCCGGAGAGGCTACGCCGGAGCTCATCGAACTACGCGGTGAGCTCTCTCGTGCTCGAAAGCTAAACAACCGACTGCGCGAGCAGCGCGAAACTATGACTAACCGGGAGCTAGTGGAAGCCATCTCTGATGCCGACGAGCTCTGGTGCTCGCTGACGAGGACATATCAGAACGCTCGTCGCGAGCTGTAGTAACGCACTTGAATTAGTCGACGGTTATCACAATCTTGCCGTCAGCGTGTCCGTCTTCCAATACTCGGTGGACCTCCGCGACCTCGGTGAGGTTTTTAGTCAGGCCGATAGGAAGTGAAATCTCACCGGCAACCACGCGGTCGGCCAGGTCGGCATAAATAGTCGTGTCATTCGAAATAGCCGGAATGTGTGCTTCAATGCCACGTTCCCTCGCCGGTGTCAGGTCGGCCAGCGAAGGCAGCGCCACAATCCGGCCATCCGATGCCAACACATCCAGTGAGGGCAGGAAAGTGTCGAAATACACGCCATCGAGCACAACATCTACGCCCTCGGGGAACCGCCGGCGCACAGCCTCGAATACATCTTCCGCTGTGTAATCAATATGCTGCGCGCCAAAGCCCACTAGTTTTTCATGATGGCGTGACGACGCACTCGCCAACACAGTTGCGCCACGGGCAACCGCCAGCTGCGTCATCAGCTGGCCCACGCCACCACCGGCACCATGAATGAGTACAGTGTCACCGCCTTTCACCTTTGCTAGCTGATCGACAGCCACGGTCGCCGTGATTCCCACTAGGGCAAGGCCCGCAGCGGTTACGTCGTCAAGCGAATCGGGTGTTCGAACCACACCGTCGGCGGGGAAGACGTTGTGTGTTGCGTAGGTGCCGCGGAAGTCATCGAAGCCGCGCATGCCGAAGACTCGGTCGCCGGGGTGGAAGTTGTCCACACCTTCGCCGACGGCAACGACTTCGCCCGCGGCTTCGCGTCCGAGGACGGCCGGAGGGGTGAACTTTGCGCACAGACCGGAAGAGCCATCGCGCATCTTGTAATCCAGCGGATTCGCGCCGATGGCTGTGGTTTTGACCAGGATTTCGCCGGGACCGGGCTCCGCAGGGGTGCGGGAAACCTGCGTGAACTCATCGGGGTCGCCAAAGCGATTGATGATCATTGCGTATGCGTTGCCTGAATTTGCTGCCATGTCCATCACTGTAGTCCTAGCAGCTAATTATCAACGGTCGGCAAGCGGGAGGGCAGCGGTGACGGCACTGAACGACTCATTGAGGTAGGCGCTGAGGAGGTCGGCGGCGTGGTTTGGGGTGTCCTCGATGAGAACTTTGGCGATACTGATGTGGCGATCGGCGTATCGGGCATGGAGTTCGATGCTTTGGGGGTAGGAGAGGAAGCAAAGACGGAGTTGGGCCTGAATTGATTCGGCGGTGGCTAACAGGTCGGGGGACCCGGAAGCTCTGACGATGGCGAGGTGAAAGGCATTATTCCGTTCGGGAAGGTTCAATGATGACTGTGAACCACAAATAGAAAGAATCTCTTCGCCGAGGAGCTTTGCCTGGCTCTTGCTTAGCGATCGCAGTGTTCCGCATTCGACGACATGGCGAAAGGCATACAGTTCGCGGATGCGTTGTTTGTCGAAGGAAGCGATAAACACGCCGTGATGAGGGATGTGAGTAAGTAGCCCCTCAGATTCCAGCTTGCGGTAGACCTGTCGGATGGTGTTGCGACTGACCTGCAGTCGCGCAGCAAGTTGGGTTTCACGGAGCTGCTCGCCACTGTAGTGCTTTCCGGCGAGAATCTCTCGGCGCAGGACAGTTGCGGTGACATCCGCTACTGAAACGTCTTGTTGTTTTTCCCCAGAGGACGTGTGGGGCTGATCGTCGAGGATGCTTCCGGGGGTAGTCATGTAATACAGACTACTAAAGCACTTTTGTGTGGCGGCCATCACCAATTAACATACGAGACATTGTTCAACAATCTCTGTGCAGGCGATCTTCAACGTAGGAATCCTTCAACGTGGAAATCGTCAGACTTGTAGGGAAAGGCCTTACGCTATGGACGCTTCAACATCTGCCCATAAGGCGCGGCGAACGGCACTCCTCGGCGCCGTATTCCTGATGGCGACCAGTGCTATCGGGCCGGGCTTCCTCACCCAGACCGCAACCTTTACGGCCAAGCTTGGCGCGGCTTTCGCCTTTGCCATTGTGATCTCGGTGCTTCTTGATATCGCGATTCAGCTCAACGTGTGGCGAGTGATTGCTGTCTCTGGACGCCGCGCGCAGGAGCTCGGCAACGCCGTGCTTCCGGGGCTGGGCTGGTTAATGTCAATTCTCATTGTCATCGGTGGTGTGGTCTTCAATATTGGCAACGTCGGCGGTGCTGGACTTGGTGCGAACGCGATGTTGGGCGTGGACGCAAAAATTGGCGGCATTGTTACTGCAATCCTCGCCATTGGCTTCTTCCTCTCCCGGCGGGCGGGTATGGCGCTGGACAAGGCACTCGTTGTGCTCGGTGTCGTGATGATTCTGGTCACTGGAATTGTGGCGTTCAGTTCTAACCCGCCAGTAGGGGAAGCACTGAAGAACACGGTCATGCCCGACACGATTGACTTGTTGGCAATCATCACGCTCGTCGGTGGCACTGTTGGCGGGTACATTACTTACGCTGGCGCTCACCGCATGCTTGATGCTGGCGCCGGCGGTGTAGAGAACCTCGCACAGACCACTCGCTCATCTGTTACGAGCATCATCGTCACAGCCATCATGCGTTTCCTCCTTTTCCTAGCTGTCTTGGGAGTGGTTGCGGGTGGCGTGGTCCTCAATACGGATGGAAACCCCGCTGCAGAGGCATTCCAAGCTGCGGCAGGAGATTGGGGTATGCGCTTCTTTGGCGTTGTCCTGTGGGCTGCGGGAATCTCGTCGATTGTGGGTGCCAGCTACACCTCAGCAACATTTCTGACTCGTTCCTCGGGTGCTGGAGCCAAGACTCAAAACACGATCACCATTGTCCTAATTGCAATCTCCACGCTGCTCTTCGGTGCCATCGGTACGGCTCCAGCGACGCTGTTGGTTTTCGCCGGAGCCTTCAATGGTTTGGTTCTTCCAATTGGCGTTACTGTGCTGATTTACATCGCGCTGTTCCGCGCGGACCTCATGAATGGTTACAAGTACCCGAAGTGGTTGGCGGCTATCGGAATCTTGGGTGTCGCAGTCGCCTGGTTCTTGGCGTGGCGCTCATTCGGCGGTGTGTTTGAAATGCTCGGCTAATCCCCCCGGTTTCTCGCACAGCTCAGATGAGAACCAACATAACAACGGTACAAAGACCAGCATTATTACTTGGAAGGAGCGGTGACGTTTATGGGCGCCACTATCGATCTCAACTCTGACCTTGGGGAAGCGTTCGGCTCGTGGAAGATGGGTGATGATATCGCTCTGCTGAACATTGTGACCAGTGCCAATATTGCCTGCGGGTATCACGCGGGTGACGCTAGCGTCATGATGGAGACCTGTGAGGCAGCTGCTGCGCGCGGAATTCGCATCGGCGCGCACGTCGCCTATCGCGATCTCCCCGGGTTCGGACGACGTCGCATGGATTACGCACATCGAGAATTGCGGGCCGAAACCGTCTACCAGATCGGTGCACTTTCGGCATGTGCACGGGCGGTGGGTACCGAAGTTTCCTACGTCAAGCCCCACGGTGCCCTCTACAACCGCATCGCAGTGGATGAAAATCAGGCCGCTGCAGTGGTGGAGGCGCTCCTGCTCGCTCGCTCCACCTGCGGAGATGAGCTTGCCATTATGGCGCAGCCGGGGTCGGTCATCGAACGGCTCAGCCTCGACGCGGACCTCCCTGTGATTAGGGAAGCTTTTGCAGATCGCGCTTATAACTCCGATGGAACTCTGGTGTCCCGAGTACTCGAGGGGTCGGTCATTGTAGAACCCGATGCCGTCGTCAAACGCGTCATTGCAATGGCTAGCGGGGAACCAATCGTCGCCTACGACGGTTCACCGTTGACCGTGCAGGCTGACTCTATTTGTTTGCACGGAGACACCCCTGGTGCGGTCGAACTCTCCCGTATGATTCGCCAAGGGCTCGTCGACGCCGGAGTCACCGTCGCTGCCCACGTATAGCGCGGACTCGCACACCGGTCTTATCAACCGCAGTTTTTCAACCCCGCAAGAAAGAAAGGATCAGCACCGCCATGGCCGAGATTCGCCCTATGGGAACAAATGCGCTGCTTATCGACTATTCATCATCGGCCAATCCGTTGGCGAAGGTACTTCGTGCACACTCTGCTGCGGCTGAGATTGAGGGACTCGTTGACAGGGTACCTGCAGCCCAAACGCTCCTTCTTCGCTTTCGCGGACCGGCTCGTCGTTACCTCGGCGCAGTAGAAACCGCGCTGCGGGGCAACAATGCGCAGAAGCAGACCGTCGACAAGCGAAAAACAATGACGATTCCCGTTCACTATGACGGCGCGGACCTTGAGTCCTTGGCACAAAGCCTTGGGATGAGCCCTCAAGCGTTGATCGATTGGCACTGCGAACGCCCTTGGAAGGCCGCGTTCGGTGGATTCGCGCCGGGCTTTTATTACATGGTGCGCGGGAGCGGTCAGGGGTGGCCAGAGCCGCTTGATATTCCCCGCCTTACGACGCCGCGCACTCGAGTTCCCAAGGGCTCCGTCGGACTCGCGGGCCAATTCGCAGGTGTATATCCCATCGATTCGCCCGGTGGCTGGCAGCTCTTGGGACATACAGATGTGGAGATGTGGGACTTGAATCGGCCTAATCCGGCGCTGCTTGAGCCCGGGGTTGAGGTGCAATTTGAAGCGACTTCTACGGTGAGTGCGGCGTAGAAAAAGGGGGCGGAAGAGATGAAGAATTCTATCGAGATTATTCGACCCGGCATATTGACGACGATTCAGGATTTGGGCCGTGCAGGGCAAGGCAGCCTGGGCGTGAGTACTTCCGGTGCGTTCGACCACGAGTCCGCGGCAGCTGCTAACCGGATGGTTGTCAACGAAGAAAGCCTGGCGGTGCTTGAGTGCGTCGTCGGCGGGTTGGAGTTCCAAGTAGCGGAGGGAGCAATCATATCCTTCGCAGGAGCCCACGGTGAGGTGACTGTCGAGCAGGATGGCAAGGTCATCAAGACCTCGATGAATAGTCGAATTGTGGTCGGGGCGAAGGCAATTGTGCGGCTTGGTACCTTCGATGCAGGTCTTCGCGGGTACGTCGCGATTCGAGGGGGCATCGATGTCGCGGAAGTGCTGGGCTCGCGGTCATACGATACGCTCGGCAAGCTCGGCCCAGCGCCTTTGCAGGCCGGTCAGGTCTTGCAGGTCGGCGACCCGGAGTATTCGACGGGGTCGTCAATCGCAATTTATCCCGCGCCTCATTGGTCGAGCGAGGCTGCGCGCTTAGATGTTGTTCCTGGCCCTCGGGCGGACTGGTTTACGCGGGAAAGCGTCAGTGATTTCTTTCACGAGACATGGACCGTGACGCAAGAGGCCAACCGCGTCGGACTTCGGCTGAATGGGACTACTCTTGAGCGCCAGGTCACCCATGAGTTGGCAAGCGAGGGAATGGTCCCCGGTGCGATACAAGTGCCCGCATCGGGGCAGCCGATTATTTTCGGTCCTGATCATCCGGCGACGGGTGGATATCCGGTCATTGGTGTGTTGACGGAGCCGTCATTGTCGAGGGCCGGGCAATTGGTGCCCGGCGCGAAGGTACAATTCCGCCGGGTGCGGGCGGTATAGGTCTGCGGCTTCATTCTGCGCGATGGTGCGCCACTACGTTTGCCAGCTATGAGCGTCACACCGTTCTTCGCAGTAAAATCAGCCACCATGATTGAACACGCCTCCTTTTCTCAACTCAGTGCGACCGATGCGTATGCCATCTCGGCGTTGCGTACCGACGTGTTTTATCTTGAGCAGTCCTGTACAGAGCCGGAAATGGATTGGCGCGACCTGGAAGATACCGCAGAGCACTATTTCATCCGCGACGACAATGACTCCCGCAAGATTATTGCGTACTTGCGTGTGATTGACACGCTCGATGAGTACTCGTCGAGCTACCCGCGCACCATCGGCCGAGTTGTCGTCGATGCTGCGAGCCGGGGTAGGGGGTTGTCCTCGAAACTGCTGCAGCAGGTCATCGCTGACCACCCGGATAAGGGGCTGATTCTGCATGCCCAGACGCAGGCGAAGGCTGTGTACGCAAAAGCCGGCTTCCATGAGATCGGGGAGACCTTCATGGAAGCCGGCATTGAGCACATCACGATGGTTCGTGATGCAGCCTGTGGCGAAGCCTAGGAATTAATCGCCTAGGCTCCGATTAGTACGGCGTTGCTTGCCTGAAGTTTTAAGCGTTGACCTTCGAACTCGCCAGGATGCGGTTCAGAGAGTCGACGCTGGCCTTCGCATCGCCGATAAGCATGTCGGTGTTTTCGTTGAAGAACAACGGGTTCTGCACGCCCGAGTAACCCGAACCCATCGAACGCTTGAGAACAATCACGCGCTCAGATTCCCACACCTTCAGCACCGGCATACCCGCAATCGGGGAGCCCGGCTGCTCTGCCATCGGGTTGACGGTGTCATTTGCACCGATGACCAGGGTGACATCCACATCAGCGAAGTCATCGTTGACCTCGTCCAGCTCCAGCACGATGTCGTAGGGAACCTTGGCCTCAGCCAGCAGCACGTTCATGTGACCCGGCAGGCGGCCAGCGACTGGGTGGATACCGAAGACCACTTCCTTGCCGGCCTCACGCAGGTTACGGACTAGGTCAGCAACAGCGTACTGAGCCTGTGCCACAGCCATACCGTAACCCGGAGCGATGAGGATCTTGTCTGCATCACGCAGAATCTCGGAGGTGTCCTCGTGGCTGACCTCGGTGTGGGAGCCTTCCACGGCGCTTCCCGACGAAGCCTCGGAGCCAAAGCCACCCAGAATAACGTTGGCAAAGGAGCGGTTCATGGCCTCACACATGATGTACGACAGGTAGGCGCCGGAGGAACCAACCAGCGCACCAGTGATGATGAGCAGCGGGTTGCCAAGCATGAGACCGGTGAAAGCGGCGGCCCAACCGGAGTACGAGTTCATGATGGACACGACAACCGGCATGTCGCCGCCACCGATGGCGATGACCAGGTGCCAGCCCAAGAACAGGCCCAAAGCAGTGACTGCAATCATGCATGCCCATGCGATGGCGCCGCCCTCGGTGCCGGTTGCGATGAAGACAGCCAGGAGAACCAGAGTGACTACCAGAATGGCAATGTTCAGAGCGTTGCGGCCCGGCAGCAGTAGTGGCGAGCCCTTGATCTTCTCAGACAGCTTCAGGCCTGCGACGATGGAGCCAGTGAAGGTCACAGCGCCGATGAAGACGCCAATGTAGACCTCGCCGAAGTGGAACTTCAGGGCATCGGGGGCTACATCTTCGGCGAAAATGTAGGAGTTGAAGCCGATGAAGATAGCGCCGAGTCCGACCAGACCATTGAACAGTGCAATCAGCTGCGGCATGCCAGTCATGGCAACGCGGCGTGCGCGACTGATACCGATGACACCACCGATGCCGATAGCGACAGCGATGAGAATCAGGGTAATCAGCGGCGAGAAGTGAGTATCCGGCTTGGTGTCTGCGGTCACGAGTGCCTGGAAGATGGCAATGACGACGGCTACAGCCATACCGGCGATACCGAAGGAGTTACCGCGGCGAGCGGTCTCCGGCTTGGACAGGCCCGAGAGGGCAGCGAGGAACAGGACGGCGGCGACAATGTAGCCGACGTTGGACAGGCGGTAGGTCCAGTCCAGAAGCGAAGCAGTATCAATGCTAGCCATTAGACTTTATGCCTCCTCTTTCACAAACATGCCAAGCATGCGGTCGGTGACGGCGAAACCGCCGAAGATATTGATGGAGCTAACCACGATGGCCGCGAACGCGAGACCTGAAACCAGCAGGTTGGAGCTTCCCACCTGGAGAATCGCACCCACCAGAACAATGCCGGAAATCGCGTTGGTCTCAGACATCAGCGGTGTGTGTAGGCGCGGCGTGACCGCGGAGATTACGTAGAAGCCAAGCACGATAGCCAAGGTGAGAACCATGAAGTTGGCGCTCACGCTGTGCGGTGCGCTGAGCATAACCACAATTGCCAGCAGTGCCATCAGGCCCAGAGCAATCTTCGAGCCCAGGCCCGATCCCATGAAGGAAACCTTCTCCGGTGCATTCTCTTCTAATGCGGCCTGGTGGGCCTGCTGCTCCTGCAGTGGGGCAGCAGGGGTGACAGCGACCTTGATTGGTGGTGGTGGCCAGAGAATCTCAGCTCCGGTAGCGCCGGCGCCATTCTGTGGGCGAGCCTTTGTTACCGTGATGCCACGGATAATCTCATCCTCGAGATTGAGAACCGGAGAGCCATCCTTTTCCGGCGTAATCAGCTTGAACAGGTTGAAAATGTTCTGTCCGTACAGCGACGATGCCTGCGCGGGCAGACGTCCTGCAAGGTCGGTGTAACCGATGATGGTCACACCGTTGTCAGTGACAATGGTCTTGCCTGGAACGGTCATCTCGCAGTTGCCGCCACCGGCGGCAGCCATGTCGACGATGACGCTGCCTGGTTTCATAGCTGCAACATCGGCAGCAGTCAGCAGCAGTGGAGAGCGACGGCCAGGGATATTCGCGGTGGTAATGACAATGTCAGCCTGCGCGGACTGCTCGGAGTAGAGCTTCGCGGCAGCGGCAGCCTGATCATTGGTCATTTCCTTGGCGTAGCCATCCTCGGACTTCTCGGCGGCGGCCGGAATCGGGATGAACTCTGCACCCATCGATTCGACCTGCTCACCGGCTTCAGGGCGCAGGTCTGTTGCCTTGACAATCGCGCCCATCGAGTTGGCCGTACCGATCGCCGCAAGTCCGCCGACACCAGCGCCGATGACGTAAACGGTAGCTGGTGGCATCTTGCCTGCAGCAGTCACCTGACCAGTGAAGAGGCGACCATATGCAGAAGCCGCTTCGACTACTGCGCGGTAGCCGCCGATGTTTGCCATCGACGACAGCACGTCCATCGACTGTGCCCTGGAAATGCGGGGAACTGCATCCATAGCAAGGGCAGTGATGTTGCGTTGCGCGAGCTCTTCGACCAGTTCTTCGTTTCGGCCTGGCGCAAGTCGGCTAATCAGCATGGCACCGTCGTTAAGCAGTGCACGGAACTGCTCCGGCGGAGTGTCGAGCGTTACGACGATATCGCTGTGCCAGACAGACTCGTCGACAATGGTGGCACCGGCGGATTCGTAGTCCGCGTCGGTGAACTTAGCAGCCAGGCCGGCGTCAGCCTGCACGGCGACCTCGTAGCCAAGCTTGACGAGTTTGCCGACGGTCTCCGGGGTCGCAGCCACAATTGTTTGCTGGGGATCGGGTTCTAAAGGGATGCCGATTCTCATTGTGGGAGTTCTTTTCTGTTCGGGGGTTTTATTAAGGGCCATGCGCACTCGGTTGTCGGTTAACAGTGAGTGTGGGCGTGGCCACTTTGTCCTTGGTGTCAATAAGGTATGCGCTGGTGGGGAGGCAGCGGAGGCGTTTGTGGAAAAAGGTAATAAAAATATGTGGGTAACGGTGGTGAGGTGGGTTTTCTGAATTTGTGCACTCGTGGAAAGGGGGTAGGAAATGGGGGTGGTGGTGTTAATTTTGGGCGAGAGTGAACATTTTCAGCGCTCTGAATGATTGTTTGAGGGGTGAAAGATGGGGGAGGCTATTTCTGTCTTTACGTATGTATTTACGTATTAGGTAAATTCGTATTCCTAGGTTCTTGGCAAGAGTTAAGGAAAACGATGATTGGTTCACTAAGGGCGGCCGGAAAGCCCGTGTCGGTATCCCGTCAAGGGCAGGGGCGTACGTTCTCGAAGGTGGTTGCTCTCTCGCTCGCAGCTGGAGTGGTTCTCGGCGGACAGGTGCCAGCGCAGGCGGCACCGCGCATTGGTCAGCTGCCGGACATCACTGCACGTGAAAGCACTGTTGACTACCAGAACTCGGAAACCGTGGACAAAATTGGCGGTGGTCTAGTGGATGTCATGGGTGGTGTGAACCGCGCCATCTCCGGTGGTGAAAGTGGCCATATCACCGAGCCGTTCGCCCCAGAGGCGGGGCACCTGCGCAAGGAGTTCGGAGCGATGGGCTCCCACCCAGTTGCCGCAACCCGTGAAGCAATGCCATGTGATGGTGTCGTCTACACCATCTACAACCGCGTGCTGCGGGACCTCCACGGTCTCCACGGCACCACCGGCTGCTATGACGTATTGCCGGAATCGGCCAACGCCTCCCCAGTTGGCGCGCAGCTCATTTACCCGGCGGATATCGACTCCATGGAGTCCGCGCCGCTGATGGTTCTGAGCCCTGGCATTGGTACTGAGCCAGGTATGTACGACGCGCAAGCGCGACTCTATGCAAGCCACGGATATGTCGTGGCTCTCGGCTACAACTTCACCAACTGGTTCGCGCCACAGATGGTGCTGGCAGCTTCAGTTGCCGCAGCGGCCAATGAGGACGAGTCCACGCCACTTGCAGGCAAGATCGATTTCTCCCGGACGATGCTGGTCGGGCACTCTGCAGGTGGTGGCTCCGCAATCTTCCTGAACAACAGGATGGATAAGGCCTTCCAGGCTGCGGGCATCGATATGGTCACCCGTGGTCTGGTTGCCATCACCCCAGGGCCTTCCGACGCTGGGCTGATCTCCACCCCGCCGGAGATTCCAAGCCTGGTGGCCATTGCTGAGCACGAGGACATCGTTCCTTTTGATGCCGATCGACGTGGTTACCGCGATGCTGCAGGGCCCGCCTGGGAAGCGGTAGTCACCGGTTCCTACCACGGCACCTACCTGGATGATCCGTCCAAGAATGTGCTCGGCTCGATGGTGCTGTCCTTTAGCGAGTATGTGCTCGCCGGAACGAGTCGAGCAAAGGCTGTCTATGAGGGTGCCAACTATGGCCTGGCCACTGACTCCGAGCTCAAGGACGTTCAGCGCAAGGGCGTCTAGAGCTGGCTACTCCATCGACTCTGGAATTAGCTTTGCCGCGGCCTCGGCGATTGCCTTGCGCTGCGCTTTCGTGAGCTGATTGCCGTTGAGGTAGTCGTTAGCCCAGAGTCCATCGGAAATCATTTGGACAACGTAGGCCATGCAGGCATCCTGGTCGGTGGCAATCCGTTCTACCGGCGGATTCCACCGGCGCAAAAGGCGCGTCCAAATCTCGCGTAGCTCCGGGTCGGCGGCAGAGTCGATGGACATGAGTAGCTCGGCCCTCGTTGCCGTATCCAGCGAGACCTGGAGGTTTGCGCGTAGGCGGTTGGCGGGGGATACCTCCTCTGCTGGCCCACCTGCGGCTTCGATAAGCTCCTCCTCCCATAACTGCGCCATGTGCTCATGGACGCTGCGGATCATGTCTTCACGGGAGGGGAAGTGGTAAATCAACCCTGATTTACTCATTCCGCATTGAGTTGCGACATTTTCGTAGGTGACCTCGGAAAAACCGCTTGTCTCGATAATCTCAACGATTGTGTCGAGGATGGCAGTGCGCTTACTCGTGCGCATATTCAGTCTCCTTCGGGTTGCCGCGGAATGTCACCGCAGTCGCAATCGCTGCAATGACAGCAACGACAGCCAGGATAATCAAAATGGCCAGGTAGGAACTGTCGAGGCCGGCGCGGGCGCCGTCGTTAAGCGCTGGCGTGTGAAGTGCATCGGTGAGTGAGATGCTGGCGTCGACAGGCGTAAACAGGGCGTAGAACATAGGCAGGAGACTGCCTGTGATTGCGACGGTGATCAGTGTGCCGAATTCGTACGACACGGATTCCATCGCCGCCGCCATACCTGCCTTTGGCCTCGGGGCTGAGCCGATAATCGCGGTCGACGACACCGACATCACAGAACCTGCGCCCGCGCCGAGCAGTATCAATCCCGCGATCATGATTGAGAAATTGCCCGAGGAAACGCCGTAGTACATGCCTGTCAGTCCGACGGCGTTGAGGAGGAAGCCGCCGGTGATGAGTGTGCGGAAACCCACTCGATGGAGCACCATGCCGCCGATGACACCAACTGGCAAGGATGCCAGTGCCGCGGTGGCAACTAGCAAGCCCGCGTCGAGTGGTGTGTATCCGACGGAAATCTGGAAGCGCTGCGTCGTCATCAATTCGGCGCCTGCCAGGACAAACATGGCAAGCGCTGCTGCCAGCACGCCACCGGAAAACATCGGCGAACGGAAGACCGAAAAGTCGATGAGGGGTTCGGTAAGACGTGCCTGACGACGCTGAAACAGTACCGCGCCCACTAGCCCACAGGCGATAGCTGCGACGATGACGGTGGAGGAGCGATGACCAGCGAGTTCCTTGATAAGCGAAACCAGGCCCAGCATGGCCAGCATCGCGTAGAGGCTGGTGAGAAAATCCCAGCGCTTGGCTGGGTTGGGCTGATTTGGTGGAGCGAAAATCAGCGTGCCAATGATTGCGAAAACTACGACAGGGATGTTGATAAGGAAGATTGAGCCCCACCAAAAGTGCTCCAACAGGAAACCGCCGACGACGGGGCCAGCGGCGGCACCCAGTGTTGCTGTGGCTGACCAAATGCCAATAGCCGTGGCAAGTTCACGAGGGTGGTGGAAGGTCTCACGTAGCAGTGCGAGGGTTGCTGGCATCATGGTCGCGGCGCCCAGTCCTAGACAGCCGCGGGCGATGACCAGCGCCCAGGCGTGCGGCGCAAAGGCCGCGGCCAGGGAAGAGAAGCCAAAGATTGTCAGGCCCACAAGAAACATCTTGCGGTGACCGATGCGGTCGCCCAGAGTGCCTGTGCCGAGGAGGAGCGCGGAGATCACCAGTGGGTAGGCGTTGATGATCCACAGGCCCTCGAGTTCGGTTGTGTGGAGCTGCTCGCGCAGAACTGGCAGGGCAGTGTAGAGCACCGAGTTATCTATGCCGATGAGTAGTAGGCCGGCGCTGATGATAGCGAGGAAGACCCACCTGTGGGTGACTGGAGTGGGCGGATTAGCCCCCGTGGAAGCGGCGTGGTCGGTACTTGTCATTCCAGTAACTGTAACGAACGTTCGGTTTAGTTACAACTTCTGGAGGCGCGCCGATTTGGGTCTAAAACTTCAACAAAAGTAAGCTAATCCGCCCAAAGTGCCGGTGAAAAAGTGTCTAAGTTGAAGGCGTTGTTGAGTTACGAATTCACGGACGCCGTTCGATCCCCCCGTGGTGCCCGAGCGGGTAAAGATCAGCTTTTGCGCGCTGACTTTATGCTCGGAGGCTTACGGTCGGAGCTTTACGATCGGACGTTGTGACCAATCACCGCCGGGATAGTAATTGGCGCATCCCCGAAAAGCTCCTTCTGGTATTCGTTCTGCTCGAAAGCGCCGGCATCGTTATCCCTGATGGTGGCCACGTTTGTCAGTTTGCGTGCCGACGGTGCGGAGCCCTTTTGGAGCAGTCCGCCACGGCTGCCCGCAGTGGTGGCCGCGAAAGACCCTGCGCCACGGTTTCCAGCAGCGGCGCCCGCGGTTCCGCCAGCAGCACCCGTAGCTCCGGTAGCAGTACTGTTGCGTGCGCTGATTAGGGAATTCATCAATCCACTTCCGCGCTGTGAAGGGCTATTCGAGGCGTTTGGCAAGGCAGAACCAGCAACCCCGGGACCCAAGCCGGTTCCCATCCCGCGCCACGCTGTTGGCGCTGGCATACGACCAGGACTCGAAGTCGGAAGTCCCGAGGCCGGTGGACGGGGGCTTGCGTTTCCAGAAGGCGGCAGTGCCGGGATATTGCCCGCTGGTGTGAGCCCCGCAGTGCGTCCTGCGCCGAGAGGGCCAGCCGGCCGGTTGCCGTGAACTCCGTAAGGCGAGACTCCTTGCGGTGATGTGCGTTGAAGTGGGGCGCTCGCTCCCGAAGGGGTGACCATGGCTGGATTCGCCGTGCTCGGTTGAGCCATGGTTGATGTACCGGTCGGGGATGTTGGCGAGATTGTGGAGCTCGTTGGGCTGCTAAGTGATGCTGGGTGCACAGGGGCAGCAGACGGATTTGTGGGGTTCGACAAAGTCGAAGTGCTCGGTTGCACGTGCGAAGGAGCGGAAGGGCTCGCGGATGTGGATTGTGGTGTTGGAGAATCCGGAACAGTTGAGGTGGCACCAACTGGTGTGCTGGCGGCCTGCATGCTTCCAGTCATCCCCGCAGGCGAAAGGCTGAACTGGCTAGTTCCAGAACGCCCGGCGACTGTGGCCCCAACGGACACCTCGGCAGTCACACCACTTCCCGCATCGGCAGAAACCAGGTTAGGAATTCGGGGAATAGCTGTCTGTAGCTGTGCGGTATACGGACCAGAGAGAAAGGCTGCTACCTCGGCCTGTTCAAAAGCCTTTTGCGCGCCAGGGTTTGGGAGTGCCTTGGATTCGGCTTCGATCGCTGATAGTGCATTGACGGCCATCGCTTTCACAGATGGCAATACGGCAAGGTGCCCGGCCATGACCTCCGATGCGGTGGCGATGCTGGTAGCGCGTGCGGCCAGACCTTTCATTGTCGTATCCGCAGCAGAGAAAACAGCACCGCTGTTGCTCGACACCAAGCCGGATGAGATGGAGGTTAGATTGCTGGCCAACGTGGTCATAGTGTCGGCGAAGTTGTTCCAGTAGGCGATTGCCTCGGCTACGGCACCGTCATTTGTCGAGGAAAACATGGATAGTAGGGACTTCGCATCGAGACCAAGTTCCGCAGAAAGAGTGACTGGCGCGAAAGTGAGACTTCCAGCTTCAAACATCGGCCGACGCTGAAATACACCGCTTGTTCGCGCTACTTCAGCAAGGGAAGCGCCGTCACCATTGAACGGGTTAATGCTTCGAAGAATCCGATTCATGGTGGATTCGTGTTCAGTAATCACGCGACGGAAGTCAGCGAGATTCGTTTGCGCCCAGGTGAGTTGTTTGCCCAGAGACAAGCCGACGGCGGCAGAGCTTCCTGAACTGCCGGAAATTGCGAGACTGTGTTCTGTCGCCACCAGCTGGAGTGACGGAACCTGTGAGTAGCCGGCCAAGTTGGGCTGCATAAATCTGGAACCGCTTGCTAGAACATTCGTAATACTGAACTTCTGAATTGCAGAGTCGATTGTTGGAATTACGGCATGCATCATGATTCTTCCCCCAAGTAATCAATTAACAGCTCATTTACAGGAGCGCATCGTCGGTGCTGTGGGTCAGGGCTATCTTGTCCGGTTGTGTCGATAACGAATCCGAGAGCCCCTTGTTCTGTTTCGACAGAAGCAATACAGGCAGAGCTTCCGAGCGGTTCTGTTTGAGTGAATGTCACCCAATTGAAAATTCCTTCGTGATGAGCCAAAGGCTCGGCACTGTAGCGCTCGAGTTGCGAGTGAGCGACCGCGGCATGCCAGATGCTCAACAGGCCGGAAGCGTCGGATTCGATAACGCAGCCAATCTGTTTATTACCTTCGATTCGGCCCTCCATGTACGTCTGCTCCTGGAACCCCAGCCTGTCTAAACGCCCCATAATCGCAGGGTCGTCACACGGATTGGTCAGGACGAATTCGGGTGCGTCGTAGTTGTAGTGCCCATCGGGACCAAGTGGAGCATCACCGGGCTCCGGCGGATTGTTGGGTGGAAGCACACCCGCAGGTAACGTCACGCCCGAGTCAGTAGTCATGGTTGTCGCATTGTCGCCGACAGGTTGAACGTCCTCGCCGGATGCCTCGGTCGATGCGCAACTAGTCCCCGTTATTCCCCATAGAAGTGCTGACAGTAGGGCGGCAGTAGTCGCCTTTTTCAATTTTCCCTCCCCAAAGAATTTGTGTGAGAAAGATATAACACCGCGGTCGCAATTGCGCTTGCTGAGAAGCCGAAAAAATAGACCGGCTGTGGATAACTTTTAGGGGGTGTGGACAACGCGGTCGCCGTGCAAAACGACGCCTCTGCGTAGCCACCACCTGCACCTTTGGGGTGCGTTCTCCGGGGCGTCGTTAAGCGTTGGTGGACAGCGCGGGTGTAATGACCGAAGTAATCCGAACGATTGGTTAGACTATGAGGCGCATTACAAAACCACGGGAGTGCCAACCGAAATTCCGGCACTGAGAGGACGCTAGGGATCGAGCGTCGACCGGACGAACCTGAATCTGGGTAATACCAGCGTAGGAAAGGGATGTGTTGCTTCATGGCCGCACGTGTATCTGTATCCGCTCCACCGAAAGAGGGCGAGGTTACAACTGGCCCGATTTACCGCAGCAACAAGCATTACGACGAGGTTGCGTTTAGCAACGATTTCGGTGAGGCGAACCTGCGCATTCCAGTCCGTCGAATCAATCTGACGGACGGCACTCACTTCGATGCATACGACACCTCGGGTATTTACACTGAGGAAAACCCGGAACTGAATCTGAAGGAGGGGTTGGCTAAGACTCGTGACTCTTGGCCGAAGGCTCCGGCGGTGCCGGCGGTTGCGGGGTCTGAGGACGCCCCGAAGGTCAAGACGCAGCTGGCATGGGCTCGTGCGGGAATTGTCACCCCAGAGATGGCATTCATTGCCGCTCGTGAAAATGTGGATCCGGAAGTTGTGCGCGAAGAGGTTGCTGCGGGGCGCGCCGTGATTCCGGCCAACCACAAGCACCCGGAGACCGAGCCGATGATTATTGGCAAGCGCTTTGCCACCAAAATCAACGCCAACATTGGTAACTCGGCTGTGACTTCGTCCATCTCCGAAGAGGTGGAGAAGATGGTGTGGGCGACCCGTTGGGGCGCGGACACCATCATGGATTTGTCCACTGGTAAGGACATTCACGAAACCCGCGAGTGGATTCTGCGTAACTCCCCGGTGCCGGTTGGTACGGTGCCGATTTACCAGGCGCTGGAGAAGGTCAAGGGTGACCCGGCCAAGCTGACCTGGGAAATCTACCGCGAAACCATTATTGAGCAGTGTGAACAGGGCGTGGACTACATGACCGTTCACGCGGGTGTGCTGCTGCGCTACGTGCCACTGGCCGCCAACCGCGTTACCGGCATTGTCTCCCGCGGTGGTTCGATTATGGCCGCATGGTGCCTCGCGCATCACCAGGAGAGCTTCCTCTACACGCGCTTCGCTGAGCTGTGCGACATTCTGGCACAGTACGATGTCACGTTCTCCCTCGGTGACGGCCTACGTCCGGGCTCCATTGCCGACGCTAACGATGAGGCCCAGCTGGCTGAGCTGCGGACCCTCGGCGAGCTGACCAGGATCGCCAAGTCCCGCGGCTGCCAGGTGATGATCGAAGGCCCAGGCCACGTTCCGATGCACAAGATCGCTGACAACGTGAAGTGGGAAGAGGAGTGGTGTGAGGAAGCTCCGTTCTACACCCTCGGCCCGCTGGCAACCGACATCGCGCCGGGCTATGACCACATCACGTCGGCTATCGGCGCGGCAATCATTGCGCAGGCTGGCACCGCCATGCTTTGCTACGTCACGCCGAAGGAGCACCTGGGTCTGCCGAACCGCGACGACGTCAAGGTCGGCGTGATTACTTACAAGATTTCCGCGCACGCCGCTGACCTGGCAAAGGGGCTGCCGCGCGCTCAGGAGCGTGACGACGCGCTGTCGAAGGCCCGCTTCGAGTTCCGTTGGCATGACCAGTTCGCACTGGCCTTGGATCCGGACACTGCGCTGGACTACCACGACGAGACTCTGCCTGCAGAGCCGGCAAAGACCGCGCATTTCTGTTCCATGTGCGGTCCGAAGTTCTGCTCCATGCGTATTTCCAAGGATGTGCAGGACTACGCGAAGGAACACGGCCTGGACTCCGTTGAAGCTATCGAGGCCGGCATGGCTGAGAAGTCCCAGGAGTTCGCTGATCAGGGTGGTCGCGTCTACCTGCCGATTACCGCGGAGTAATTGGTTGCCTCAAAGCTGCTGAAGCAAGCCGCGGTCGAGCTCTATTGGGCTTGGCCGCGGCTTTCTTTTGCTCTCAGCTATTTCTTCCAATCCCAGCGTTGAGACTCAAACGGGGGTGGGTAAGGTGCGCCTTAATAACTAGGTTAGGTGAGCCTAATGCGCGGGGTGTACATTGCTTGTATGCACAGTCTGAAGTTCCTGACTTTCGATCATTCCCACCGCCATCTTGCGGGTGCCCACGAAACTCGCCGTTCATTCAGCTCTGAATCATCCACGGTTGGAGAAGACGTGCGTCGACCGGTGGGGCGGGGTGCGCGCAGAGCTGCGACTGCGGTTTCGCTGTCCGGCGCCATGGTTCTTTCGGCGTTTGTGTCCCCGGCAATGGCTGAAACTGCGAAGCCAATCGTGCCGGACAATTTTCCCAATGTGATTAATCCAGCGGAGAACTTCCAGCCGCAGGATTCACAGTATGTCGAATCCCCGGAAGTTACTGTCACTTTTGAGGACGGCACACCAGCTGAAGGTGCCACGGTTCATCGCGGCGATGTTCTTATTGTTCGCGGCAGTGGTTTCAATCCGTCGGCCAACCGTGGTGGTTACCCGCTTCCAATTCCTCCGGGTGTGCCCAATGGTGTTTACGTTCTCTACAGTGCGTTCCCAGACTCGTGGAAGCCAAGTGAAGGTGCTCCGTCTTCGGCGCGGAAACATCCACACGACAACATTGCCTGGGTCACGCCGGCCGGAACTCTCGAGGCCATACCGAACCAGGGCGTCGATATGCGGCGTTCTATCGCTCGTCAGGCTACCCCGATGACAGATGACGGCAGTTTTGAAGCCCGCATTGTTGTTGACCCGCCAGAGACCCCAGCTGGTGAAAACTGGGGTATTTACGTCTACCCGGCAGCCGGCTCTATTAATGAGGCCGAGGAAATCTATATTCCGTTGAATTATTCGGATGCTCCGGGCAAGAATGCCCCGGCTCCCTCCAGCGAGGATTTAGTAATTTCTGTATCTGCGCTGGAGAAGGTATTCGGCGCACTGGGTGGCGGAGTCACTGCTAAGAACGGTGCTCTAGAGCCTGAGGACGGTGTTGTCTCATTCACCCGCGACAATGACAACAGCGATGCCGAAGGGGAGAGCTACCGCGGAGAAGTTCACTTCACCGCGAAGTTCAGTCTGGTTCATGTGGTCGTTCGTAATCCGCGCATTGAGGACGGCCCGACCGGAAAGATTATTACGGCAGAGGTCTCGCAGGGCTACGATGTCGGTCCGGATGAGATGGAGCGTATGCCCATAGCCGCTGTTGTCAACAGTGATGGCGATCAGCTGATCACGACCATCGGCACTATCTCGCAGTTCCGGTAGTCCCTCCGGTCATCATGGCCGCCAATTGTTGTCCACCTGGCACTTCGTTCAAAGTAAGCCGTCATACCTTGCGGGTTCTTGTGGGGTTGTAACCACTGCCGTATTGGAATCACTACATTAGATAGAGGCGCTTACCAGCGATGAGGAGGAACGTGGGACGGCATAGTCGGGCAGAAGGACCGGTGTCACAGGATGGGGCATCGTCACAGGTTGCGGAGTCGCAACGTGCTGTTGCGGAGTCTCCGTCGCGGGCCTCGCGAAAAATATGGGTTCGCAAACCCAATCAGGTCCCTGCGCTGACGCAATCGCCTGTGATGAGCTGGCCTCTTATGCTGGTCTCGCTGCTCGGTGGTCTTGCCTCGCTGCTGGCCTGGAATGGCCGCACCCAGCCGGACGATTGGGCGTCGCTCTGGGTGGGCGGGCTACTGATGGACAGGGGACTTGAGTCCCATCTCTATGATGCCGATCCAATCGATTTCACCGCCATGAGTGGAGAGGTCTGGCCACGCCTGGCGCAGGAAGTGTCTGCGCCATTTACGCATCCCTTTGTGCAAAACCCTTTGTTTGCAAAGGCTCTGGGAGCGATATCCCACGTCATGAGCTTTGAAACCTCGGTTGCTTGGTTGCTGTTTCTTTCCGGAATGGCCGTCGTGGTCCTGGTCGCAGCTTCCTACCACCTGTGGTTTCGGTCGACCATGCCCTGGGGTATCGCAGCGCTGGTTACCGCATGCGTATTCGCCCTGCCGACCACTCTTAATTCGTTCTGGATTGGTCAGACGACACCGCTGATTGTCGCGGGCGTCGCCTATGGGCTTGCCGCCTCGCGCACTCGTCCTTGGCTCGCGGGCATCGTCCTCGGCATCGTCGCATCCATTAAATTGACTCCGTATGCGCTTATCGCCGTGATGCTCTTTTTCGCTTATCGACGGCGCGCAGCCCTCTGGTCGCTGGCCACCACGGCGGTACTGGCGATCTGGATGCTTATCCGCATTGACATGCCGGTTATTTCGGACTGGATTGACCGAATCGACGACATTGGTGCGTCGGTCTTGGTCGGTGGTGCGAATCAGTCGTTGGCGTCGACTTTAGCCACAGACCTGGGCAATCCTGATTTATTAGTAACAGTGGTGCGTGATTATCCGAGTCACGTGAAAACGATTCCACTGTGTATTGCGCTTGGCGTGGTGTTGATGGTCACCGCAGTTGCGTGGTTGAACCCGGTCTACCGGTTTGAGTTTCTAATCACCGGCGCGTGGCTTATTGCAGCCACATTCTCATCGATTCTTTGGACCCACTACATGTTGATGCTGGTCACGTCTGTGTTCGGTTTGGCCGCCATGGCGCGGACCCGATTGACCAGACAGTGGCCGTATATCGGTATTGCGTTGCTAGTGGTCCTGCTGACGTTCCCTGTGACAAACCCGATTGCTGCTACGCCGTATACCGGCGGATTTGTGTACTCGGGGATTACTGCGATGCTCTTGACGCTGGCATTGATGCTAGTTGTTGGTGGCTGCCACGCATTTGCGGTACATCGGTACGGCGATGGTGATGCAGGCGAGGTTGGAGCTGGTTTTGGCAGTGAATTAGCTGCCGCGGAGACGTTGAATTTTCCTCAGCCAGAGCCAATGGTCTTATTCGACTTGAGGAAGCGCTAGATTTAGCGGCTCAGCATAGAGACGATGTCACGGGCGGACATGTCGCTGTAGATCTCGTTTCGGGCGCTCTTAACCTGGTGTCCGAAGTGGACTGCGTTAGCGTCACTGCTGGTGTCGCGGGTAAGAGCCTCGCGCAGCGGCTGAGAGAAAAAGGCGCGCTTGGTAGTGAAAGAGCGGGGGAACAGGTTTTCAAGGCTCACGGTATAAACCCTTTCTGTGGTCGGAATCCGGTCGGGACTCCGGTTTGAGAGGTTCTGTATTCAAATGGTTTTCTTTGATGCGGTTGCCACTATATGTCTGAATATGCCCGATATCGAGTTAAAACGGGCAAAAGTGACTAAGTGGATACCGTTCCCAACATGAAAGCTGCATCACACTGTGGACCGGCTCAATGCTCGGTCACGGTCAGTTGTGGGCTCCAATACAATGAAATCCGGAATCAAATGTGAAGTAGGAGTTTGGTTATGGCTATTTCTTCGGCACCCACCCCTGAGTCCCCGGATTCGGCGGATACCTCGGAAGCGGCATCGCGCAGCGTTCCGGCGGCAGCGCTCAGTCACGTTGAGGATTTAATTGATTTTGTGGCTGCGTCGCCAAGCTCATTTCATGCGGCACAACAGGTCGTTGACCGTCTGAGTGCAGCCGGTGCCACAGTCATCGATGAGCACGAACAGTGGCCAAGTAAACCCGGTGCCTACGTCCTGCGTCGCGATGGCGCTGCCGTTGCTTGGATCGTCCCGGAGACGCCGGCTGCCGATTTCACCGGTTTCCGTATTGTGGGTTCCCACACGGATTCGCCCGGTTTTCGTGTGAAGCCCAACGCGCGCACCTCCGCCGCAGGCTATGCGCAGGTCGCCGTTGAAGTCTACGGCGGCGCGTTGTTGGGAAGCTGGACCGACCGCGAAATTGAGTTCGCCGGTCGGGTAATTGATAAAAGCGGCAATGAGCACCTTGCTCGCACTGGCCCGGTTGCGCGTATCCCGCAGTTGGCTATCCACCTCAATCGTGCAGTTAATGAAGAGGGATTGAAGCTCCACAAGCAGAATCACACTGCACCAATCATCGGACTGGATACCTTCGGCACCGATGTGCACCAGGTCATCGCCGATGCTGCGAGCCTGTCTATCGACGACATCGTCGCCTGGGACCTCATTTCCTTCGACACCCAGCAGCCGCGCACCTTCGGTGCTCACGATGAGTTCCTGGCTTCAGGTCGACTCGACAACCTGCTCAGCGTCCACTCCTCCCTGGTCGCCTTCGAGACCTTGCTCCGCCAAAACTGGAGCACGTCAACCACCATCCCCGTCATGGTCGCTTTCGATCATGAGGAAGTCGGGTCCGCCTCCACTACGGGCGCTGCAGGGCCACTGCTTGCCGACGTTCTGTCCCGCATCGCAGCGGCCACAGGCGCTGACCTGGAACGCACCCAGCAGCTCTACCGCGGTTCCATCTGTCTCTCGGCCGACGGCGCACACGGTGTGCACCCGAACTATGCAGGCGAACACGAGCCGGGGCACCAGCCGGAACTCAATGCTGGCCCAGTGGTAAAGATCAATGCCAACCAGCGCTACGCCACCACGGCGGTTGGTCAGGCCGAGGTTGTCCGAATCGCAGCGGAAACCTCCAAGCGCATTGGCCAGGAAGTGCCGGTGCAGTATTTTGTCTCTGCGAACCACAAGCCATGCGGCTCCACTATCGGCCCGATCACTGCAACGCGACTGGGTATCGACACCATCGATATCGGAGCTGCGATGGTCTCCATGCACTCGGCGCGTGAGATGTGCGGCACGATTGATCCATGGTGGTTGGCCGAACTCACCGTGGATTTCTGGGGTGCCAGACACTAGCAGCTCGCTGGCAGCGCTGAAGTCGTCTCTAGCAGTGGAGATGTTGGGGCGCTGTGGCCGTCGTGAAGCGAAAATGGGTGAGGGAATTTCCGTAGCTGCTCGTCGTGGAGCCTATTTTCTGTCATGCTATGAACCATGACTGATGCTAACGACACCCTGCCGTCGCACCGCCTTGAAGTACCTATCGAAGAGGCGGTGGCATGGCGTCGCCAACTGCACCAGAATCCGGAGCTGAGCTTCCGGGAGTACAGGACCTCGGACATGATTGAGGATCTGCTCAATCAATGGGACATCCCGACGTACCGGTTAACCCCGACGTCCGTAATTGGCGTCATCGAGGGCACAGCGGGCGACCCCAGCACTGGCCGTGTGATCGGCTACCGCGCGGATATTGACGCCCTGCCGATTCAGGAGGAAACGGGACTGCCGTACGCCTCGCGCACGCCGGGTGTGATGCACGCCTGTGGTCATGATGTGCACACGGCGATGCTGCTGGGCACGGCGAAGGTGCTCTCTGGAATGCGCGATCAGCTGCACGGCAAGGTGCTGTGCATCTTCCAGCACGCCGAAGAAATGCTGCCGGGCGGCGCGCGTGAGTTGGTCGACAAGGGTGCCGCCGATGACTTGGATGAGGTCTATGCTTTCCACGTCGCGCCGCATCCGGTGGGGCACGTAGGGATTTGCGCTGGGCGAGTGACAACCATGTCGGGCATTGTCTCCATCGCGATTCGTGGCCGTGGCGGACACTCCTCGAACCCGCAGTTGTCGATTGACCCGGTGCTCATCGCCAGCGAGGTGACTCTCATGCTGAACACGATTGTCTCCCGCGATGTGGATCCAAAGCACATGAACATCGTCAACGTCGGCTCACTGCATTCAGGTGAGGCTGGCAACGTGATCCCGGATACGGCCAACCTGGAAGTGTCCATCCGCTCGGTGGATGAGGCCGACTGGGAGATTGTCTGCCAGCGTATCGAGGCCGTCGTCAACGGCGTCTGCCAAGCTCACGGCGCACAGGCGACTTTCGACTGGCAGATTCCGTACCCGATGGTGGTCAACGCCGACATTGCAGTCAATCGTGCCTGGCATGCGGCGACGAAGGCGGTTGGCAACTCCAAGGTGTTCGCTGCCGATCCGTGGGCTCCTTCGGATGACTTCTCCTATTTTTCTCGTGAAGCGCCGGGCTGTTACATGTTCCTCGGCACCGGTGGCCCGGAAGCGGGTAATCCCTTCTTTCTCCACAATTCCAAGTTTAAAATTGTGGAGAGAGCCATGGTCAATGGCATGCGCACGGAAATCCAAATCGCGCTCGACGCACTGAACCCGTCGAAGAATCATCCGCCGGAGCGCCCTGCCACATCTCCGACCATGCCCGCAGCAGGTTCCGTGCCTCCACGGCCGCGGAAGGCAGGCCTTGGCACGCCGCAGTCGCATGCGGGCCAGGCGCGGGCGTCGTCAAGCGAATCGGCGGGGGAGACCTCACCGAGTCCTGAGGCGGCGGCATCAGATAATTCCAATCAGCCTCAGGCACCTAGAGAGGATGCATAGGACAATGTCCACGACCCCCAAAGCCCCTGATAAGACGCTCGTTGCCGCACCTGAGTGGTCGAAGTGGGCGATTGGATGGCACGTCTATCCACTGGGGTTTGTGGGAGCGCCCATCCGTGAGAAGGATCGAGGCGCCGCGCCGGTCAATCGAATTCGCAAACTGATTGACTGGCTTCCGTACGTCCAGGAGCTCGGGCTCAACGTCCTGCAGCTGGCGCCAGTATTCGAGTCGACTAGCCACGGCTACGATACCGAGGACTACTACCGCATCGACTCGCGCCTGGGCACCGAAGAGGACATGAAGGCCGTCATCGAAGCTGCCCATGAGCGCGGCATCAAAGTGCTTTTCGACGGCGTCTTCAACCACATCGGGGCAGAGGCACCCGCGTTGAAGACCGCGAAGGAAAACCCTGACTCTGAAGAAGCACAGCTCTTTGCGTTTACTCACTCAGATGGCGACATGACCGCGCCGGTGTTTGAGGGCCATGAGAGTTTGGTCGAATTCGATCACACCAGTGACGCGACTGTTAATTTTGTCGTCAACGTGATGAATTACTGGCTGGCGCGGGGGATTGATGGCTGGCGACTGGATGCGGCCTACGCAGTGGACCCACAGTTTTGGCACAAGGTTTTGCCGCGAGTGCGTGCTGAGCACCCGCACGCCTTTATCTACGGCGAGGTCATCCACGGTGACTATACGGAGATTGTGTCGGTGTCCGGCATGGACTCGGTGACGGAATACGAGCTGTGGAAAGCGACCTGGTCTGCGCTGAAGGAGAAAAACTTCTTCGAGCTGGACTGGACTCTGAAGCGCCATAACACCTTCGCGGAGTCTTTTGTGCCGGTGACGTTTGTGGGCAACCACGATGTTTCACGCATTGCGACGCAGGTAGGGGCCGACAAGGCCGTGCTGGCGGCGACGGTGCTGTTTACCGTGGCCGGTGTGCCGCTGGTCTACTACGGCGACGAACAGGGCTACACCGGCCTCAAAGAGGAACGCATCGGCGGTGACGACCAGATCCGTCCAGTGTTCCCGGATAGCCCGGAGGAACTCTCTGCGCTTGGTGAGGACCTCTACCGCGCTTACCAGCAGCTCGTTGCGGTGCGACGCCGGTTCCCATGGTTGCACTCCGCTCGCGTGGAGACTGATGAATTGCGCAATGGTTTTCTTCGCTACCGCGTGACCGCAACCGACGCGGCGCTCGTGGACGATGCTGCCGAGGCCTTGGGCGAGACTGGAGCTTCCGGCGAGATGCCCTCGCTCGTTGTCGAGCTGAACCTGGAAAACGGCGCAACCAGCGCCGTGATCCGTGATGGTGACCACGTGGAATTTGAGTTTTCCTAGGCTCTCTTGGCGGCTCTAGGCTGCCCTCGGAGAACCAAAACCGCCCGGACACAATGTCCAGGCGGTAATTCTTTCGTGCCCCATCGATGAGTGGGCACAAGGGGTAGTGACTGCGTTTATGTTTGCTGGCTACCCCTGTTTTCGCAGATGCAGTGATTACATCTCTGCGGTCTCAGCAGGGGTCATCTCGTCGGAGGATGCCGGAGTGGTGGCCTTCTGCTCGAAGGTCTCCGACGGGTTGGCCTGGTCGCCGACCTTCACGTCCGAGTCAACCTGATTCGGGGGAGAGCAAGCGACCAGGGCTGCTGCGGCAATGGCGGATGCGGCGATAGCGCCGGCGATGCGGTTACGCATGGATGTGGCTCCTCTGTCGGAAAAACAATAGCTACAAGGGGCTAATAAACTTTTCTCACATTATCTTAAAGCAATATCTTAGAGGATTCTTAACGGCTTGCGGGAACCAAGGGGCCAATCGCCCCCGCGCCGATGCATAGGGTTGCCCCCGGAGTCGCCTTTTCCACATCGACATGGAGAGTATTTCCGCCACCGTTGAGGTACACATAGCGCGGTCGCAGATCGTTGTTCATCTTCACGACTGTGGAACCACCGCGGGTTTGCTCTTCAGTCTCGAAAGGATTGGGGAGCGACAGGCGCACATCCATGTTCTCGGAGGCGGTGGCCGGGAACTCAAGCACCCAGTCACCGAGCTTGATGATGTTCTCCAACTTGATGTCCTCCGACGCAGTGCCGTCCTCGCCAACTGTGATGCGATGGCCACACTGCTCGACAGGGCCATCAGTGACACGGGTGATCTCGGAGACCTTGGCGTCGATAAGCGAACCGTCTGTATTGAACATGCGCGGGTGACCGGTGACGCGCTCAAACGGCGGGCGATCGGAGACCGCATCAAACACCTGCGAGTACATGTTCATCGGAGCGGCGACGGGCACGAGAACTTCGAAGGGGACGGGCTGGTCAATGAGGTTGTAGTCGATTGCCTTGTCGGGGCCAGCGGCGTCGGCCTCCTCGCGCAGCGCGGACAGCGACGCCTTGGTGTTGCCAATCCACTCCATTGCGATGTCATCAGACCAGGCATTGCGGTAAGTAACCACGGAAATCGAGGAGGTGACAGCCAGAGCGACACCCAGCGACCAAATCAGAATGTGCGTACGAGCCGGTAGCAGAGCCGGCGCCTCGTCCTTTGGCGGGAGTCCCGCCAGGGAGATCGCGACACAGATAGCGATCACAAGCGCGACATCAGAGTAATAGTGCAAAGTGTGCGCCAGCACGCCAGAGGTGTTCTCTCCCGAGCGGAACAGGGTGATGGCGAACAAGGTGGTGAACATGTACGCCACCGATAGCGTCCACGGAGCCCAGCCACGGTAGTCGCGGCCAATGAGGGTGGCAGACAGAATCAACAGAATAATGCCGCCGAGAGTAATCAGCTGAGACGAAGCGGAGGCAAACGGCTGTCCCGGAGCCCAGCGTTCCCAGCTTGTTGGACCGCCGATGATGCCGGCAAAAATCTGGCCGAGGCCGTTGAAGAACAGTTCGGGCTGCAGCTTGTCGGAAATGAAGCCGGTGGTTTCGGCGGGGCCGAAGTAGTACCACAGTGCCCAGGCGCCGGTCAGCAGCATCGATGGGATCCAGATGACGAGGCCACGGCGGAGAACCTGCAGGATATTTCTGCGCTCCATGTAAGCCAAAGTGACGACAACCAGCATGGAGATCGGTGCGATAGCCAGGGACTTCTCAAAGAATCCCAGCGCCACTGCCAGCAGCACGAACAGGCCTACGGCTTCCCACGGGCGGGGGCCGAAGGAACGACGCATAGTGGTGCGAATGGCGACAATCATGAAGATCACGAATGCCAGGTGGAACGGCTGGGAATTGGCCGCGGCCGACCACCAGGTGTCTCCCGGAAGCATCAGCGGAGTCCAGGCGACGACCGTGATGAGGAAGAGCGATACCAGCGTACGGCCGGTGAGAAGCTCAAAGAGTTTCGCTGTGGCATATGTCAGCACTACCGACATCACGGCCATGGTGATAGCCGGTAGCCACCAGTTCCACGGCGCGATGAGGTGATAGAGGCCTTGCACCAAGAAAGCCAGTGGCGCAAGGTGCCCGTCGTGATCCTGAAGCAGGTAGTCCTTGCTCAGCAGTGGGGTGTCGTAAAGATGGCCAACAATGATGAAGTCATCCCAGTAAAAACCATGGCTAGTCAGCACCAGAATGCGAGCGACAAGCTGTATCGCAATAACAACTCCGATGAGTGGCCACCATTGCTTCGCAGACAGGTCAAGTCTCTCGCCCCACGTCAATGTGGGCATGTAGTATGGGCGAGAACTTTCCTGCTCAGCGGTGTTGTCAGCACCAGGGTCCTCGGCAGTTTTCACTGCGGAATCCGCGGCTGTCCCCTCATCGCCGACTGGCGGCGTATGAGGGGTTTGGGCAGTTGGGGTATCTCCTGTAGATGACCGCTCGGCTTTAGTCATGGTTCCTTATGTTATCTAGGCCATCTGCTGGGCGCGGTAGGGTAGGCAAAAGTTAGTGCTTAGGGCGTGTCGACACAGGCTTCATACGCCGCTAATGAATACATCAATAATGTTTGAGCAATACCGCTCGAGTTAAAGAAAAATAGGAGCAAGTGGGATGACGCAATCGGCGAGTGCAGCGCGCGCTAACTTCTCGTGGCGCAATATTGACATCATCATTGCAGCTGTTATCGGCGTGGCCGTTGGCCTGATTTTTGTTATCTGGAACATCATCGGCGGTGCGGGCTATGAAGCAGTCAACGCGCTTACTCCTGGTCTTGGCGGTTTGGTCGCTGGTATGTGGTTCCTCGGTGGTCCGCTCGGCGCGTACATCATTCGCAAGCCGGGTGCAGCTATCTTCGTCGAGGTAATCGCGGCGACGGTTTCAGCACTGATCGGTAACCAGTGGGGTATCTCCACCCTGTACTCAGGTTTGGCGCAGGGGCTCGGCGCGGAGCTGGTGTTCCTCATTCTGGCGTATAAGAGCTACAACCTGGCCACCGTGGTTATCTCCGGTCTCATGGCAGGTGTTGGCGCATGGACTTTCGAGCTTTTCACTGGCAACCTGGCCAAGACTTTCGAATTCAACGTCATCTACCTGATCTCCACGGCGCTGTCGGGTGCCGTCCTCGCCGGTCTGCTGGCTTACTTCCTGGCTAAGGCACTGGCGGCAACTGGAGCGCTGGATCGTTTTGCCATCGGGCGAGAGCGGCACGACGACGTCTAGGAAAATCGATGACAGATGAGGCGTTGACGCGGGGGCCGTCGTCAAGCGGAAATGTCCCTGCGGTGAGCGCGCGGGGGTTCGGATATCGGCACGCGGGGCGCAAAGCTGCGGTACTGAACGACATCACGCTGGACATCGAGCGCGGTGAAAAGGTGCTGTTGCTCGGCGCGTCGGGGATGGGGAAGTCGACGCTGCTCGCCGCTATTGCTGGCGTGCTTGGCGACGACTCCGATGGCGAAGCCACCGGAAAGCTCCTGATTGAAGGTCGTACTCCTGCTTCCGCACGGGGTTCGGTGGGCTTGGTGCTGCAAGACCCTGACTCGCAGACGATTAGTGCTCGCGTTGGCGACGATGTTGCCTTTGGTGCGGAAAACCTGGGCGTTGCCCCAGCTGAGATTGGCAACCGAGTGCGCGCCAGCCTGGATTTGGTGGGGCTGGATTTGCCGCTGGATCATCCCACGCACAGACTTTCGGGTGGGCAGAAGCAGCGCCTCGCATTGGCAGGTGTGCTGGCAATGGGCGCACGGGTTATTTGTTTGGACGAGCCGACGGCCAACATCGACCCGGCCGGTGTGCCGGTACTACGCGATGCTGCGATTACCGCGGCGGAGAGGACCGGTGCGGCACTGATTGTGGTCGAGCATCGAGTGGATGCGTGGGTCGATGTGGTCGACCGCATCATCGTGCTGGGCCGCGGAGGTGTGATTGCCGATGGTGCACCGCATCGGGTCTTGGAAGACTACGGGCAGGCTCTGACGGATGCTGGGGTGTGGATTCCGGGTGCTCCGCCCGCCCTGCCGGATGCGCGTTCAGTTACCTGCGACCAGGACGGGCACCCTAGCGGTGACATCGCGATCGAAACCCGCGAGCTGGACATCGGCTATGGCGCGAAGAAGTCGTGGTTCAGGGGTAGCGAAACTGTTGAGCCTATTGCTCGCGGAGTATCCGTTTCTATCCCATCCGAAGCTTCCACCTGCATCGTTGGTCACAACGGCAGCGGGAAGTCCACGTTAGCGCTGACGCTCGGCGGCCTGCTTGAGCCGATGGCGGGCACGGTCCAAGTGGCCGGCAGCGGTAGTGCGCCGTGGAAATGGCCGTCGAAGAAGTTGGCTACTCGGATTGGCACGGTCTTCCAAGACCCCGAGCACCAATTCGTCACCGGCACAGTGCTGGAAGAGTTGCAGCTTGGCCCGAAGCTTGTCGGTGTCAACGCTGATAAGCGCATCGAGGAATTACTTGAGCGGCTGCGGCTAACGGCCCTGACCAAGGCGAATCCGTTCTCACTCTCGGGCGGTGAGAAGCGACGTCTGTCGGTGGCGACCATTCTGGCGACAGCGCCGGATATTGTGCTTCTCGACGAACCGACGTTCGGCCAAGACCGCCGGACATTCACCGAGCTGCTCACTTTGCTTCGCCAACTTGCTGACGACGGCCGAACTGTTATCTCGATTACCCACGATCCATTGGTGGTACAAGCGATGGGGGACTACGTCATCGACATGGATTCGTTTCATCCGGAGCGGTCAGGCCGTGCGGCGCCGGGACAGCGTGGTTCAGGGGAGCAGGCCGGTCCGAGCCGCACTAGCGGTGCGCGCGGCCAGGGCGAAGCAGGAGGGAAATTGTGACTGAAGTCGGTTCCGCCGGTACGGCTGAAGGTACGCAGAGCGCCATTTCGAGTAAGCAGCCTTTCCTCGCGACGGTCAACCCGGTGGCGAGAGTACTGGGCCTATTCTTGCTCACCACACCGCTGCTGATTTCCATCGACTGGGTCTCCGCAGTGGTTGCGCTTGTCTGCACGCTTTTCTTGGTGCCGCTGTCGGGTTTGGGTTTTCGTCGTTTTCTAGGACGCAGCCTGCCACTTCTTATCGCCGCGCCCATCTCAGGAATCTCAATGGCGCTCTACGGCAACCCGGAGGGCAAAGAGTATTTCTCCTTTCTGCTTGCGCATGTGACGGATAATTCCATTTCTCTGGCCATCGCGATCATGTTGCGTGTGCTGGCTATCGGTACTCCAGTTATCGTGCTGACAGCCAATATCGATCCCACCGATCTGGGCAATGGGCTGGCGCAGATTCTCAAGCTGCCCAGCCGCTTTGTGCTGGCAACGGTGGCGAGTCTGCGGCTCGTCGGCCTATTCATCAGCGATTGGCAGGCGCTGACCCGAGCCCGTCGAGCACGCGGTTTGGGTGACCACGGCGCAATCCGCCGCACTATTTCCCAGGTGTTCGCTCTGCTGGTGTTTGCGCTGCGCCGCGGAACCAAACTGGCTACGGCCATGGAAGCCCGCGGCTTTGGCGCACCGATTAAGCGTACGTGGTGGCACACCTCGACATTGGCCACGCGTGACTATGCCACCATGGCCGCCTGCCTTGCCATCGCCGTCGCAGCAATCGGTATTTCCGTGTGGGCCGGGGAGTTCCGCTTCCTGGGCGTGGCGTAGCAAAGGCGTTTCAATCACGATGATTCTGCTTATCGACGGCCGCTCCGGCAGTGGCAAAACCACCTTTTCGGCAAAGTTGCACAGTATCCTCGGTTGGCCAGTTATCCACTTGGAGGATGTCTATCCGGGCTGGTCCGGCCTGCAGAAAGCATCGGCCGAAGTCGCGGAGACCATTTTGAACCCCGCGCTACCGGCCGATGAGCGCGGGTATCGCCGTTGGGACTGGTACGCCAGTGAATTCGCCGAGTGGGTCCCCACGCCACCGGACTCCTCGCTCATCGTCGAAGGCTGTGGCGCTGTCACTGAAGCTAACCTTGCCGCTGCCCGCGCCATCGGCGACGGCAACGCCTGGGGAGTCTGGGTAGAGCTGGACACGCAGACTCGATTTGCCCGCGCCATGGCTCGCGACGACCACTTCGAGGAACACTGGGACATGTGGGCCGAGCAGGAATCCCAGCATATGGCCAAGCACAATCCGCAACAGCTCGTCGACTGGACCATCAACGTCCCAGAACAGTTAACGTGGAAGCTCTGATGAGAAAAACACTCGCGTGCCTCGGTGCAGGCTTCGGTTCCATGCTCCTCGTCGGCGGACTAGGCGTCGCCGCTAATTCGGAGCTACGACCACCACGCCTGCCCAATCGCAGACCTCCGAGGTGGGTTCTTCCCACAGTAGGTGCCGCGTGGATACTGGCCAGCTGCCGCGCCTACTACGCTCGCGCATCGCATCGCTTGACGACGCCCCTGCTCGCCGGCCTCGCAGTACCAGGAGCCGCAGCGATCGTTTTCGAGGCCGTTCGCCTTCGATGTGCAGCCCAAAAACCAACTCTGCCGCCACACACCGTGGTTGTACTGGGATGCGGATTGAAGAACAATCGGCCCTCGGCCCTGCTGGCCAGAAGATTACAGCGAGCAGTCTCAGCGTGTGATGAGCGTACCGAGCGAATCATCTGCTCCGGTGGGGTCGGCAGTGAAGCGGTGACAGATGCCACCTGCTCTGAAGCGGACGCCATGGTGGAGTGGTTGGAGGCGAACGCTGGGGACGTCGTAAAGCGCGGCGACATCGAGTTGATCCCCGAGGACCAATCGACGAATACGTCGGAAAACATTGACTATGCGTGCGAATTGATGCGCGGCATGGACGGTGCGTTGAGCGCTGGAACGGTTGTTGTGACCAGTGATTTTCATGCGCCACGGGTAGCGAAGCTCATGCGCGAACGGGGGCTGGAACCCTGGTGTGTCGTCGGCGCCTATACGCCGTTGAGGTACTGGGCGACATCGCTGCTGCGGGAATTCCTCGCGCAGTTTATTCTGTGGGCGCCGAGCGGCAACGCGAGAATTTTACGAATTTCGCGGGTAGAGCGAAGCGTTAGCCACTAGTATCGAACGAAGATAAATACGTCGTGCGGTGATAGTGCTGCGTAGAGCGCGATATCGAACACGACATCGGAATCATTAAATCGGGAGGAACACCCACATGGCTTTGACCCCAGGATTCGACCTGTTCCAGCTGCCAGAGGAGCACCAGGAGCTCCGCGCCGTTATCCGTGATCTGGCGGAGAAGCAGATTGCTCCGTACGCAGCGGACGTCGATGAGAACGAGCGTTTCCCGGAGGAGGCCCTGAAGGCTCTCAACGAGGCTGGCTTCAACGCCGTCCACGTGCCGGAGCAGTTCGGTGGCCAGGGTGCGGACTCGGTTGCGGCCTGCATCGTCATTGAGGAAGTTGCTCGTGTCTGTGGCTCGGCTTCTCTTATCCCGGCTGTGAACAAGCTGGGCACCATGGGCTTGATCCTCAAGGGCTCCGACGAGCTGAAGAGCAAGGTTCTGCCGGACATCGCCAACGGTGAAATGGCTTCCTACGCACTGACTGAGCGTGAGGCTGGTTCGGATGCCGGTTCCATGAAGACCCGCGCGGTCCGAGAGGGCGATGAGTGGGTCCTCAACGGTTCCAAGTGCTTCATCACTAACGGTGGCCGCTCCACCTGGTACACCGTCATGGCTGTCACCGACCCGGAGAAGGGTGCCAACGGCATCTCTGCATTCATGGTCCACAAGGACGACGAGGGGTTCCGCGTCGGTGGCCTGGAGCACAAGCTGGGTATCAAGGGTTCCCCGACCGCGGAGCTGTACTTCGAAAACTGCCGCATCCCGGCTGACCGCATCATCGGCGAAGAGGGCACCGGTTTCAAGACTGCCCTGGAGACCCTGGACCACACTCGCCCGACTATTGGTGCACAGGCACTGGGCATCGCGCAGGGTGCGTACGACTACGCCGTTGGTTACGTGCAGGAGCGTCAGCAGTTCGGCAAGCCGATCGCTGCTTTCCAGAACACCCAGTTCATGCTGGCTGACATGCGTATGAAGATTGACGCTGCTCGTCTCATGGTCTACACCGCAGCCGCTAACGCTGAGCGTGGCACTGCTGAGGGCGGCGCTCGCCTGGGTCTGATGGCCGCAAACGCCAAGACCTTCGCCTCTGACGTTGCTATGCAGGTCACCACTGATGCCGTGCAGCTGCTCGGTGGTTACGGCTTCACCCGTGACTTCCCGGTTGAGCGCATGATGCGTGACGCCAAGATCACCCAGATCTACGAGGGCACCAACCAGATTTGCCGCATGGTCGCAGGTCGCCAGATCCTCGCAGACGCACAGAAGCGCTAATCACCAGCGCAAACTCTAAGCCCTCGCTGAAATGGCGGGGGCTTTTTCATGCTGCCACATCACTCAGAATTTGTCTCTTAACCCCAACGCGCGCTAGTGACTGCGTTTATGGTCGGCGGCGGTGGGGCGATGCGAGTTACTGACTGCGTTTATGACAGAAATGGCCCGAAAAACGGCTGGTAGGGTCAGGCGGTCATTGCATCATGGATAACACCAGA
>NZ_JVPT01000006.1:0-5484 GCF_001055915.1 Corynebacterium sp. 212_CJEI
AAGGTCGTCAAGGGTGGTCGTCGCTTCAGCTTCACCGCTCTGGTCATCGTCGGTGACGGCGAGGGCATGGTCGGCGTCGGCTACGGCAAGGCCAAGGAAGTACCGGCAGCTATCCAGAAGGGTGCTGAAGAGGCTCGTAAGAACTTCTTCCGCGTCCCGATGATTGCTGGCACCATTACCCACCCGGTTCAGGGTGAGACCGCTGCTGGCATCGTCCTGCTGCGCCCGGCTGCTCCGGGTACCGGTCTGATTGCCGGCGGCGCTGTCCGCCCGGTTCTCGAGTGCGCCGGTGTTCAGGATGTTCTGTCCAAGTCGCTGGGTACCAACAACTCCATCAACGTTGTTCACGCAACCGTTGATGCCCTCAAGCAGCTGGTTCGCCCTGAAGAGGTCGCCGCACGTCGTGGCAAGTCCCTCGAAGAGGTCACCCCAGCACGTATGCTGCGCGCACGCGCAGGTCAGGGAGCGTGATTTCCATGGCACTGAAGATTACCCAGGTCCGTGGTACCGCTGGTACCAAGCAGAACCAGAAGGATTCGCTGCGCACCCTCGGCCTGAAGCGCATCAACGATTCCGCCGTTCGCCCGGATACTCCGGCTGTGCGCGGTCTCGTGAACGTTGTGCGTCACCTGGTCGAGGTTGAAGAAGTAGCGGGGGAGTAGGTAAACCATGAGCGAACCAATTAAGCTCCACGACTTGGCCCCGGCTCCGGGTGCTAAGAAGAAGAAGACTCGCGTCGGCCGTGGTGAGGCTTCCAAGGGTAAGACCGCTGGTCGCGGCACCAAGGGCACCAAGGCCCGCAAGCAGGTTTCGGCAGCATTCGAGGGTGGCCAGATGCCACTTCACATGCGTCTGCCGAAGTTGAAGGGCTTCAAGAACCCGGCGAAGGTCACCTTCCAGGTGGTCAACGTTTCGGATCTGGAGCGTCTGTTCCCGAACGGTGGCGACGTCACCATCGCCGACCTGGTTGCAAAGGGCGCTGTCCGCGCTAACCAGCCGGTGAAGGTCCTCGGCGACGGCGACATCAACGTCTCCGTCAACGTCACCGCAACCAAGTTCTCGGGCTCCGCAAAGTCCAAGATCGAGGCTGCAGGCGGCTCTGTCACTGAGGCCTAAAGCATTTAAGCTTTAACAAAAGAGCTCTTAACCCAAGTGGTTAAGAGCTCTTTTTGTATTGAAAGGGAGGAAAGGGGAGGGGAGGGCAGCGCAAACCGCCCGCTTACAGCAGGCCGGTGTGGCGCAGAGCCTGCTCCAGTCGGTCGATGTCAGCGTCCGTATGGAGCGCGGTAATGGTCAATCGCAACATTGCCTCACCACGGGGAACCGTCGGGTAGCGAATCGCAGGTATGTACACGCCTAGCTCCGCCAACCGTGCTGTGGCGTCCATCGCTTCGGCTTCGTCGCCGACGGGCAGCGGGATGATTGCAGATGCGGGGTCGGCCTGTGCGCCAACTAGGGAGCGGACGCGCGCAATATTACGCTGCAATCGCTTGACGACGTCCCCAGCCTCCAACTGCTTCAACGCTGCACGGATAGCTGCGACGGAACCGGGGTTCATCGACGTTGAGTACACGAAGCTACGGGCTTGATTGCGTAACAGTTCGCCAACTGGTGCCGAGCAGAGAACGTATCCTCCTTCGACACCGAGAGCCTTGCTCGCGGTGCCGACCACAATGTCCGGGCGAATGCCCAGGTGCGCTGCAGTGCCACGACCGTGTTCTCCGATAACGCCGACGCCGTGGGCGTCGTCAAGCATCAGCCATGCGTTGCGACGGTGACAGGTGCGCTCGAGTGCCGGGCCGTCGATGACCTCGCCTGACATAGAGAACACGGAGTCGGAGATGACAAGTTTGTGGCGGGCGCTCGATGTTGCGAGGAGACGGTCGAGTGCCTGGTAGTCAGTGTGCGGAAAGACCGTGACTCTAGCTCGGGCATTGCGGCATCCGTCAATGATGGAAGCATGGTTGGCGGCGTCGGAGAAGATTTCAACGTCGGCGGTGGCGATGGCAGCGATGGTTGAGTGGTTCGCCTGGTAGCCAGTAGCAAAGAGAACGGCATCGTCGAAACCGAAGAACTGCGCGAGTTCATTCTCAAGTGCGCTGTGGATGCTAGTGCCGGTGGTCAGGCGAGAGCCGCCGGACCCGGTGCCGAAATGTCCAATTGCCTCGGTGGCAGCTGAGATGAGTTCAGGGTGCGTGGACAGGCCGAGGTAGTCCGAAGAAGAAAACAGTAGATAGTCGGTTCCGTCAATTCGGCTGTGTGGCAGTTGTCCGGTTTCGAAAGTGCGCAGTGTGCGGGCAAGCCCTTCAGCGGCCCAGGCCGAGTTCCTTTGGGCGGCGATTGCTGAGAGGTCGCTGTTGGGGGCGGTCACGTCCGGCGAGGAACTGGCGTCAGCTGGGAGCTCGACGTAGACCGGCGCGTTCTCCAGGTAATCGATTAGCTCGGGGATATCGGTGCCGGGTTCAACGATGAAGATGCGAGTACCAAGAGTGCTGCCGTGGTCCTTGATATTGGGGATACGGTGAAAGATTCCGTCCAGCGCCAGATATCCCCGCGTGTAAAAGGGGTCATCGGAGAGGCAGATTTCTGCGACGATACCCGGGGCGCTGTGAACCTTAGATGCGAGGATGAGCGCCTCGTGAAAATGATCCTTGGTGCAGTCCTTACTGGGGTGCGAGATGGCATCAAAAGTGGAAACCCGTACACCACGGGCAGGATTTGGGTCGAGCCGTTCACCGGAGGAGGCATCGATGAGAGCGGCACCGCGGAGACCTGTGAGTGAATAGGCCATTTCGACGGCGATGTCGGCTGCTTGTATGCCTGCAGCGTGTAGGCGTTGAGCAATGAGATTGCGTGCGTCCTCAGGGCTGGGGTTCGACTCTAGAAAGGGAGTCAACGCGGACACGGTGCCGATAGTCGACTCTTCAACCTTGTCCACAGTGATGTGAATTGTGTCGGCTCGACCCTTGTCGTGGTGAAGTGCACGGCTAGTCATTGCAGAAGCCAGCTGAGGTAGTTCGACGGCCGGTGCAAGACGCTCAGCGCCAGAGATATGGCAGCCATCGGCGCTGGATCGCATGCGGATGCTGTAGGTACTCACAGAGCAAAACTTTAACACTGTTCAAGTTTTGTCTGGGAAAATTGGGTGAGGCACAGTGAGGGGGCGTGGGCTCAGAGGGGAGGGGGCGCTGGGATCGTCGTCAAGCGAAAAGAGGTGATTGGCGGGGCGCTGTACTAACGGTGATATGGAGGTGTATTGCGACGATGTGGAGAAACGCTGGTAGACTCACTACGTCAAATACTGTCAATTAAAGGTTTGAGGAATACGTCATCCGCGTTGCTTAACTAAAACGGGAGACTACTGGCGGATAAGCGGGTAAGTCTTTCGGGAAAAGCGTGGGAGAAGCGGATTTCTTGACCTCGGGAGGATGCACGTGGCTTCCGGTCTCATTGCGGCGTTGCGCGATCCCGATTTGCGTAAGAAGATCTTCTTCACTCTGACGATGATCATTCTGTACCGAATCGGCTCGCAGATTCCAACCCCTGGTATCGACTACCAGTTGGTCAACGCGCAGCTCGAGCAGATTTCGAAAGATCAGTCCAGCGTTTACTCGCTGATTAACCTGTTCTCAGGTGGCGCTCTGCTGCAGATGGCGATTTTCGGCATCGGCATTATGCCGTACATTACGGCCTCGATTATCGTCCAGCTGCTCACGGTGGTGATTCCACACTTCGAGCAGTTGAAGAAGGAAGGGCAGTCGGGTCAGACAAAGATGACCCAGTACACCCGCTACCTCACAGTGGCGTTGGCGTTGCTGCAGTCTGCAGGCATTGTGGCCATGGCAGACCGAGGTGCCCTGCTGGGTGGCTCGCAGTCGCTGCTGGTTAAGGATGCGGGTGTCTTTGACCTCGTGGTGATGGTCGTTGTGATGACCTCCGGTGCCGTGCTGGTCATGTGGATGGGTGAGCTCATCACTGACCGAGGCGTCGGCAACGGTATGTCGCTGCTGATTTTCTCCGGTATCGCCGCTGGTATGCCGGCGCAGGGAGCGAACATTCTGCGCTCCACCACCGGTGTCGTGTTCGCCACCGTGATTGTTGCCGTGCTGATTCTCATCATCGGCGTTATTTTCATTGAGCAGGGACAGCGCCGTATTCCGGTGCAGTACGCAAAGCGCATGGTTGGTCGTCGCCAGTACGGCGGATCTTCCACCTACCTGCCGCTGAAGGTGAACCAGGCCGGTGTTATCCCTGTCATCTTCGCGTCCTCGCTGATTTACGTGCCGGTTCTGATTACCCAGATTGTTCAGTCCGGTCAGTCGAATCCGAACATGGACAACTGGTGGCAGCGCAATGTCATTCAGTACCTGCTGGCGCCGTCCAGTTGGCAGTACATTCTGCTGTTCTTCCTGATGATCATCTTCTTCTCCTTCTTCTACACCTCCGTGCAGTACGACCCGCACGAGCAGGCGGAGAACATGAAGAAATACGGTGGATTCATTCCGGGCTTCCGCCCGGGACGTCCGACTGCTGAATACCTGTCCTACGTCCTGATTCGCCTGCTGACTGTCGGCTCGCTGTACCTGGCGCTGATTGCTGTTCTGCCAAATGTCGCTCTTGATATGGGGCTTGGCGACGCGAACTCCGGTACAGGCGGTATGTTTGGAGGTACAGCCCTGCTGATTCTGGTCAGTGTTGCGCTGACGACGGTCAAGCAGGTTGAAAGCCAAATGATGCAACGTAACTACGAAGGGTTCTTGAAGTAATGCGACTCGTACTTGTAGGTCCTCCCGGTGCAGGCAAGGGCACTCAGGCAGCTATCCTCTCGGAGAAGCTCGGTGTCCCGCACATCTCCACCGGTGACCTGTTTCGCGCAAACATCGGTGAAGGCACTCCGCTCGGCATTGAGGCGAAGTCCTACATCGACGCCGGCAACCTTGTTCCGGACGACGTGACTGTGCGTATGGTCGAGTCCCGTCTGAATGAGGACGACGCTGCCAAGGGGTTCCTGTTGGATGGCTTCCCACGCACTGTTGGTCAGGCAGAAGAGCTGAAGCGTCTGCTGTCCAACCTCGGCACTGAGCTGGATGCGGTCGTACAGTTCGACGTTTCTGAGGATGTCGTCGTCGAGCGCATGCTGGCCCGTGGTCGCGCAGACGACACTGAAGAGGTCATCCGCAACCGCATGCATGTGTACACCAATGAGACCGCTCCTTTGCTGGATTACTACTCGGAGAAGATCATCAAGATTGCCGCTGAGGGATCCGTTGAGGAGATTAACGAGCGCACGATGGCTGAGCTGGAGAAGCTGAACTAGGCTCCTGGCACACCGGGTAACTAGACGCTCTAGCTTTTTCGCTGGCTGGGGCCGATGGGTTTGCCGGTTGTAGATGGTTGTTGAAGCCGCCCTTTCGAACCGTTGAGGTTTGGAAGGGCGGCTTTTGGGGTTAAGTAAAGAAAAGTGTGTCTTTTCCGGGCGTGTTG